>DATMYB010000544.1:0-5864 GCA_035561215.1 Syntrophomonas sp.
TATAAACATGAAGGAGCACTTGACGCGGAGTCTGGCGACGGATTTATACATTCAACTCACAGAATATAAGTTTTGGCAGGGGGAATCAATTATTAGAAAAGGGGGGCGGCATTAGGATGTCGTACCTGATGGCTTTCATCGTTGGCGGATGCTTGTGTGTAATCGGCCAATTGGTGATGGATCTGACCAAACCCAAAGTTACGCCCGGTCACGTACTGGTAGCATTTATTACCGGCGGGGCGCTGTTAAGCGCGCTGGGATTGTATCAGCCGTTGGTGGATTTAGGCGGCGCCGGCGCTACCATTCCTTTAAGCGGATTTGGACACAGCCTGGCCCAGGGCGCCATTGACGGAGTTAGGGAGAAAGGCTTGCTGGGAGCTTTCAGCGGCGGAGTTGCAGCTACGGCGGCAGGGATAACCGCCGCCATTGTGTTCGGCTATCTGGCCGCAATCATTTTTAATCCCAAGGACTAACTAACGTATGGTAAGGAGGATGGTTATGCTGCGAGTAGGCATACCACAAGGGCTGTTTTATCATTATTACTATCCTCTGTGGAAAACCTTTTTTGAAGATCTGGGCGCGGAAGTGGTCAATTCCGGTCCCACCAACCGCGAGACGGTGGAACGTGGCATCGCAGCAGCGGTGGATGAAACCTGTTTCCCGGTCAAAGTTTATTTCGGCCATGTACAGAAGCTGTGTACGCTGGCAGTGGATTATATTTTCCTGCCCCGGTTGGTAAGCGTGGAGCCGAGAAGTTATATCTGTCCAAAATTCATGGGCGTGCCGGACATGATCAAGGCCTCCATAGCCGATTTGCCGCCGGTACTGGACATGCTGGTCGACATCAGCCGCACCGACAAAGTGTTTAACCAAGAAGTGGTAAGAGTAGGGCGCTGCTTCACCCGGGATCGGACTGCTATCAGTCGGGCCTTTCGCCACGGAGTGGCCGAGCAGCGCAGATGCGAGGAGATTTGTCAGGCCGGTTACAGTACCACCGAAGCCATTGCCTTATGGGAAGGGGAAGCGGTGGAATTGCCGGATCGCTATGATTTGCAAATCGGCGTATTGGGACACGGCTATTCCCTGTATGATCAGACCATCAGTATGAATCTGATCCAGCGGCTGCGTAACATGGGTTGCCGGGTGGTGCTGCCGGAAGGTTGCAGCCATATCAAAATCGAGGCGGCCGCCGCTACTTTGCCCAAACGGGTTTTCTGGACCCTGGGGCGCAAAAATATGGGGGCGGCCTTATATTTCGACCAGCAGGAGCAGATCGACGGCATCATTTATTTGGCTTGCTTCGGCTGCGGCCCCGACTCCATGATCGGAGATTTGATTGAACGCAAAATGAAAAATAAGCCTTTCATGATGATCACCATTGACGAACACACGGGAGAGGCCGGGATGGTGACCAGATTGGAAGCGTTTTGCGATATGCTGCGCAGAAGGAGGTATAGCGTCTATGAAGATAACCTATCCCCACATGGGGAACATGTATATAGCCCTGGAAGCGTTAATAACCGGGCTGCAACTGGAATATGTGACGCCTCCGCCCATCAGTAAACGCACCCTGGAGCTGGGGGTAAAATATTCGCCGGAATTTGTCTGCATGCCGATGAAAATCAATCTGGGCAACTTCATTGAAGCCATTGAGATGGGCGCCGATACCATTGTGATGGGTGGAGGCTGGGGCCCGTGCCGTTTCGGCTATTACGCCCAGGTTGAAAAAGAGATTCTGCAAAACCTGGGGTACAAATTTAATATGATAGTGCTGGAAGCTCCGGATTCCAAATTGCGGCTTTTGCTGGCCCAATTACAATCCCTGGGGCAGAATGTGACCCTGTGGCAGGCGCTGAAGAGCATCAAATTCGCCTGGGGTAAAATGAACGCGGTGGAGCAAGTGGAAAAGGGCTTGGAGCGCTATTTGCCGCGGGCGGTTTATCCCCAGCAGATCGAGGAGATATATCAACAGGGACTGAAGCAAATCACCGCCGCCGGCACTGCCGAACAGAGCTATCAGATTGCCCGCCGCACTGTGCAGGCCATGGGGCAGGCGGAGATGAAAACGACATCCCCGCTCCGGATAGGTTTGGTGGGTGAAGTCTACACCGTACTGGAACCGGCCGCCAATTATGATATTATCAAAATTCTGGGCAGACTGGGGGTTGAGACGGTCAGAATGATTTATATCAGCGATTGGGTAAATGATCACTTGCTGGGGGGACATATTAAAGCCTCTAACCGCAAGGAAGTGCTGGATTGCGCCCGGCCTTATCTGAACTATTGGGTGGGAGGTCATGGCCAGGAAACGATCGGAACTGCGGTGGCCATGTCTAAGCAGGGCATCGATGGCATCATCCAAATAGGCCCGCTGACCTGTATGCCGGAAATCGTGGCCCAGGCTATTCTTCCCACGGTGGGGGAGAGAGAAGGCGTGCCCTGCATGACCATGTGGTTTGATGAAATGACCGGAACCGCCGGCATACAGACCCGGTTGGAGGCTTTTACCGATATGGTCGGCCGGCGTAAATATGCCGCCGCAGATATTAAGGAGGCGTAAATTTGAAAACATTTCTGGGAGTGGATATCGGTTCGGTCAGCAGTAATTTTGTCCTGCTGGATGATCAGTGCAACCTGGTAAAGAAAGTATATCTGCGGACTTTGGGTAACCCGGTGCAGGCTATTCGCAGCGGCTTTAACCTGCTAATGGAGGACAAAGCAGAAATAGACATTAAAGGCGTAGGCGCCACCGGCAGCGGCAGATACCTGGGAGCGACGCTGCTGGGGGCCGACGCGGTCAAAAATGAAATCACCGCCCATGCGGTGGCCTCCACGTACACCTGTCCCGAGGTGCGTACCATTATTGAAATCGGCGGACAGGATTCCAAAATCATTCTGATTCGTAACGGCATTGTCCACGATTTTGCCATGAATACCGTATGCGCCGCCGGTACCGGTTCATTTCTTGATCAACAGGCCGCTCGTTTAAATATTGCCATTGAAGATTTCGGCGTCCGTGCGGCCAGATCCGGACAACCGGTAAGGATCGCCGGACGTTGCGGAGTTTTTGCCGAATCCGATATGATCCATAAACAGCAAATGGGATTTCCCCAAGATGATATTATAATGGGCTTGTGCGAAGCGCTGGTTAGAAATTATCTCAACAACGTAGCCAAAGGCAAAAAAATTGAGGATACGGTACTGTTTCAGGGCGGGGTGGCCGCCAACATCGGCTTGAAAATGGCCTTTGAAAAAGTGCTGGAGCGGGAGATCCGTGTACCCCAGGATCATGAAGTTATGGGCGCCATCGGCGCGGCTCTTCTGGCCAAGGAAAAAATCAACAGTTCCGGGGACAATACTCAATTCCGCGGCCATGAATTTATTACCACCGGAGAATTCCACAGCAGCAGCCATGAATGCAAAGGCTGCCCCAACCTCTGCGAAGTAGTGAGCATAAAAAGAGATGGGGAGGTTCTGGCCTACTGGGGGGATCGCTGCAAGAAATGGGAAAGCAGTCTCAATCGCGCCGGTATAAGTGATCTGCAGGTGGTTTAACCCGCTATAGCTGCTTCCGGTTCCGGCAGCAGCAGAATATCATGTTGCCGTGATTCCTGCTCGATGCCGTTTTTATGCGCTTTGAACCAATCGATTTCTCCCCACAACACACCGGGGCGGATTAATCGTAAATTTCTTCTGACTTTTCTCCGCTCTCACCGTATGCGGAAGCATCCCCGGCAAACGGGCTTTCTTACTTGACGCGGAAGATGCTTAGGGTTAAAATCGTAGTAAATTCGGGAGCAGGAATGGATATGGAACAGCTAAGCCCGCGTTTGCAGGCGATTGCATCATTGGTTATCCCCGGGAAAAGCATGGCCGATATTGGCTCCGACCATGCCCAACTGCCTTTATACTTAATCGAAAACGGCCTGGTACCTTATGCTGTTGCCGTTGAATTAGGCGACGGGCCTTATCGGCGCGCCTTGGCGGCGGCCCGCAGCCACCGTCTGGGAGACCGGATCGAGGTACGGCAGGGAGACGGTTTACAGCCGCTGGCTGCCGGCGAAACAGCCACGGTAGTGATTGCCGGCTTGGGCGGCGAGAGTATTGCCGACATTTTAGCCTACGATTGGGGTAAGGCGGAGAGCTTTGCAAAATTTATTCTTCAGCCCATGACCCGGCCGGCAGTGCTGCGCCGGACCTTGGCCCAGCGCGGCTGGCCGATACTGGAGGAAAAATTGCTGCTGGATCGTGACCGTTTTGTGGTTATAATCGTTAGCCAACCCGGCAGTACCCCTTATCCGCTGGACCCATTGGAAGCAGAGATCGGCGGCGAGGCTTTAAAAGCTGACGACGCCGTTAAAAGAGAATATTTGTATCAATTCACGGAAAAATATACTAAAATTTATGCAAGCCTAAACAATACGGACCGGCAGGATACGCAGCCATTGATGGCTGCCTGCCGGGAGAAACTGGAAAGATTGGAGCGGATTCTGAATGGGAGCTACCGTAGGGGATATTAGCAGGTTGCTGGAGTCGCTTTACCCGCCTTATATTGCCGAGGAATGGGACAATGTCGGACTCCAGATAGGAACCTTGGCCGCTCCGGTAGACAAAGTAATGATAACCCTGGAAGCCGACCGTGAAATCATTGATGCGGCTGTCAGCCAGTCAGTCGACCTCATTATTACCCACCACCCGTTTTTTTTCAAACCAGTCAAGTCCATCAATTTTGATCTGCCCCAGGGGGATTTGATCCAAGACGTAATTCGTAACCATATAAACATTTACTCTGCCCACACCAATCTGGATGCGGGCAGCCAAGGGCTTAATCAGTTCCTGGCTGAAAAATTGGGCTTGGCGCAGATTGAGCTGCTGGAGGCCTCATACAGTGAGCCCCTGTACAAACTGGCGGTTTATGTGCCGGAATCATATGAAGACGCGGTCCGGCAAAGCTTAACTGCAGCCGGCGCCGGTCATATCGGCAAATATTCCGGCTGCACTTTCCGAACTTTGGGCGCCGGTACGTTCCAACCGGAAGAGGGAAGCCTCCCCTTCATCGGACAAATCGGCCAATTGGAAGAAATGAGGGAATACCGGTTGGAAACGGTAGTGCCGCAGCATTTGTTGGGCCCGGTACTGGATAGAATGAAACAAACCCACCCTTATGAAGAAGTGGCCTACGATATCTACCCCCTGGACAATAAGAATCTTTCCTATAGTCCCGGCCGGATAGGATTTTTGCCCGAGCCGGCGACTTTAGCCCAATTCTGTGAACGGGTGAAGCAGGCCTTTGCCTTGGATGCGTTGCGAGCAGTAGGCGACGATCAGAGCATGGTCAGAAAAATTGCTTTGGTGAGCGGAGCCGGGGCCGGCTATATAGGCGCAGCTTCCCGCCAGGGTTGTGATTTGCTGCTTACCGGTGACCTAAAATATCACGAAGCCAAAGATGCCCAGGCATTAGGCCTCAAACTAGTGGATGCCGGGCACCAGCAGATGGAAAGGTTAATGGCGCCGCTGCTGGCTCAGCAGTTGCGGGAGAGTTGCCAGCGGGCAGGATACGAATTGGAGTTCCTTATACAACACAGCCGGGAATGTATTAGGATTATTTAAAAAACCATGGGTTTTAGAATAAACTTCGGAAAATTTTAATAAATTCAGCAGGACTTTTTCTTTTTATTGTAGAATGAAAACCAGAACTAAGGTATTATTGGGGTATACAAGCTATCCGACTGTTCCAAACATGCAGCATGCGTTTATTTTTCCACTCAATGCTGAGTTTTCATATATAGACGAAACCCTTCGAAAAATTTATAAGTGAGGTGATTCTATCGAATAGATAGCATGATGCCCGTTTAACAGGCATT
>DATMYB010000545.1:0-5671 GCA_035561215.1 Syntrophomonas sp.
ATGCATATCTTTACAATTTATTTAATCCTGTATGGAAAGGGTCTTGACACATGTCTTTTAAATCTTTGCGAAATATAGCTATCATTGCCCATGTTGACCATGGGAAAACCACTTTGGTTGATAAACTGTTAAAGCAGAGCGGTTCGTTCCGGGATCGCCAATTTGTTCCGGAAAGAGTAATGGATAACAATGATTTGGAAAGAGAACGCGGTATCACTATTCTCTCCAAGAACACCAGTATTTATTATAACGATGTTAAAATCAACATTGTTGATACTCCTGGACACGCTGATTTTGGCGGTGAGGTGGAGCGCATCGTTCGAATGGTCGACGGGGTTCTGTTGCTGGTTGACGCTTTTGAGGGACCGATGCCCCAAACTCGCTTCGTATTAAAAAAAGCACTGGAAGCCGGGTTGAAGCCGATTGTGGTTATAAATAAAATCGACCGGCCGGATTGCCGGCCTGCTGAAGTACTGGATGAATTGCTGGATCTTTTTATCGATCTGGGCGCCGATGAATCGCAACTGGAATTTCCGGTAGCTTTTGCTTCCGCCAAAGGTGGTTTTGCCAAAATCAATTTGGATGATGCTTCTGAGGATATGAAGCCTCTGCTGGACATGATTATCGACGAAATACCTGCGCCTTCCGGAGATGCCGAGGCTCCGCTGCAATTATTTATTTCTTCCATCGACTATGACACTTACGTGGGCCGTATCGGAGTCGGAAAGATTTCCAATGGAACGATCAATAAAAATCAGGAAGCCGTTTTATGCAATACGGACGGGAAGCAGGAACGGGTAAAAATCAATACTCTATATACGTACGAGGGACTTAAAAAAGTTGAAACCGCCACTGCCACCGCTGGCGAAATCGTCGCCATTTCAGGAATTGAGGAAATCTCTATCGGAGATACGCTGTGTTCTCCCGAAGCGATCAACCCAATTGAATTCCTTAATATTGATGAACCTACCATTTCGATGAATTTTGTGGTCAATACCAGTCCCATGGCCGGATTGGAAGGCACTTACGTTACCAGCCGCCATTTAAGAGAACGGCTGGAGCGGGAATTGTTGTCCAACGTTTCGCTGCGGGTGGAGGAAATTTCCCCGGATTGTTTCAAAGTATCCGGACGGGGAGAATTACATCTTTCTATATTAATAGAAACCTTGCGCCGGGAGGGATATGAATTTGCCGTCACCCGCCCGGAGGTCATTTTAAAACCCATCGACGGCAAAGTATGCGAGCCGGTGGAAAGATTGTTTATTGAAGTGCCAGAGGAATTTGTAGGCACGGTTATCGAAGGAGTGGGCAAACGCAAAGGTGAGCTTATAACGATGATGAACGGTACCGGCAGTGTGATGAAACTGGAGTTCTTGATCCCCGCCCGGGGCCTCATCGGCTATCGTAACGAATTCTTGACCGACACCAAGGGCAACGGTATCATGAATCACATGTTTGAGAACTATCAACCGTACAAAGGCGATATCAGTACCCGCAGCCGAGGCTCCCTCATCGCTTCGGAATCGGGTACGGCCATCACCTACGGTTTGTATAACGCCCAGGAGCGGGGAACCCTTTTCATTGAACCGGGAACCGAGGTATATGCCGGCATGGTAGTCGGTGAAAACGCCCGCAACGTTGATATAACAGTTAACGTGTGCAAGCGCAAACACCTGACCAACACCCGTTCCTCCGGAGCCGACGACGCGTTGCGGCTGGTTACGCCGGTGAACATGTCCCTGGAAAAATGCCTGGAATTTATCAATGATGACGAACTGCTGGAGGTCACCCCTAAATCACTGCGTCTCCGGAAAACGATTCTGGACAAAAACGATCGCGACCGGGCCGCCGGCAACCGCAATAAAAATCGGGACTGATCAAATATCCTTTATAGTAAGGCAGGTTCTTATGCAAACCGTCGATTTAATCGCTACTGCAGCTTTCGGGTTGGAATCGGTTGTGGCTAACGAAGTGAAGAAGCTGGGTTATGAAAACGTAACCGTTGCCAACGGACGGGTAGATTTCACCGCCGACTTGGCCGCTATTGCCCGCTGCAATCTGTGGCTGCGCTCAGCCGACCGCGTATTGATAAAAATAGGCGAATTCGACGCGCTGAGTTTCGAAGAATTGTTTGAGCAAACCAAAGCCCTGGCTTGGGATGAATGGCTGCCGGAAAACGCTGAGTTTCCTGTCGAAGGCAAATCCATCCGTTCCAAGTTATTCAGCGTTTCGGATTGCCAGGCCATTGTTAAAAAAGCCGTCGTGGAGAAATTAAAACAGCGCTATCATCGTCAATGGTTTCAGGAAAACGGTCCCAAATACCGCATCCAAACCGCCTTGTTAAACGACCGGGTCACCCTGACCATCGACACCAGTGGAGCCGGTTTGCACAAACGCGGTTATCGCAAGCTCTCTGCCGAAGCTCCCCTCAAAGAGACCCTTGCCGCCGCGCTGGTCAGCCTCAGCCGCTGGAAAGCTGACCGGGCCTTTATCGATCCCTGTTGCGGTTCGGGAACTATTCCCATCGAAGCGGCTATGATCGGACGCAACCTGGCGCCGGGACTGGCCCGTAGCTTTGACGCCGAGAACTGGTCCCAATTGCCGTCGGCCTTATGGCGTCAGGCCCGGGAAGAAGCTCGTGATTCTATGCTGAAGCACCAAAGCCTGGGAATAATGGGCTACGACATTGACGCCTCAGTCCTTAATCTGGCCCGCTTCCACGCCCGGCAAGCCGGCCTGCAGGACTTGATCGAATTTCAGCAACGGGATGTGCGTCAGTTGGGTTCCAAATACAAATACGGCTACCTGATCTCAAATCCCCCTTATGGCGAACGGTTGTCGGAGCGCAGAGAAACGGAAGAACTTTACCGCGGCATAGGGCAGGCCTTCTCCAGGCTGGACACCTGGTCCGGTTATATCATCTGCTCGCATCCCCGTTTTGAAGATTTTTTCCAGCGCAAGGCCGATAAAAAGCGCAAGCTATACAACGGTCGGATCCAGTGCACTTATTATCAGTTTTTTGGTCCTAAACCGGATCAACTGCAAGGGCCCTTCGCCGTCGCGGATTAATTTTCAATTCATAATTTTACGCTTCACGCCATAAAATACAGAGTCCTGACTATACACCGGACTCTGTTTTTTTATTACTTTTTATTGACCCGCTTATATATTCGGGATTATTTGCCCATAATAATCTAGATAACCAAATGCAGCCGGCTGGAGATTTTATCTGCAGTTGCCATTATATGCTGCCGTTTTCGTCTGAGCGTTTATTTTTAGCCCGGCAGGAACGACTGGTGGAACTTGTTTACGGAGGTTATATCAATGATTGCCGTAATTTTAGCAGGCGGACGCGGAGTTCGCTTATGGCCGGAAAGCCGCTATCAACATCCCAAACAGCTGTGCAGCTTCATCAACAGCAAATCCATGCTGGATGAAACCCTTGACCGCATAGGGCCGGCTGCTGAACAAATGCTGATCATAACCAACGACAGCCTGTTTCCGGACATAGAAAACATGGTAAGGCAAAGGGCTGATGTTGAAAAAATCACAATTTTGAGTGAACCGGAGGGAAAAAATACCGCCCCGGCAGTAGGCCTGGCTTTGGCACGTTTTTACCCGCTCCAACCGGATGAAATACTGGCCATTTTACCGGCAGATCATCACGTTTTAGATACTCCGTCGTTTTGTCTGACCCTGGATAAGGCGGTGCAGGCAGCCGAACAGGATCATATTGTTACCATCGGCATCGAACCGGATCATGCCGAGACCGGTTACGGTTATATTGAAAAATCCAATCTGGAAATCCCCGATCTGGAGGAAGTATTCGACGTGCTGTCTTTCCGGGAAAAACCTGACCAAGAGACGGCCGTATCCTATCTAAATACCGGCCGTTACCTGTGGAATTCCGGTATTTACGTAGGCAAAGTCAGAATCCTGGCAGAAGAATTTTCTCAATACCTGCCGGAGATTTATGACTGTCTGCAGTCGGGTTATGAATCTTATCTGAATCATTATAGTTCTTTGCCTAATATCAGCCTCGATTACGGCATTGCCGAAAAAAGCCGGCGCATAACCGTAGTGCCCGGTCGTTTCGGCTGGTCGGATATCGGCAATTGGAACGCCCTGGCCGAACTTTTCCCTTACGATCAGCAGCAAAATCATTTGCTGGGGCAAGATGTCTTGTTTGTTGAAAGCAACAACTGTGTGGTCCGGCAAAACTCTAAAACCGTAGTGCTGTTTGGCGTAGACGATTTAATGGTGGTGGAATCAGACGATGTAATTATGGTAGCGCAGCGGCAGCGCTGCCAGGATATCAGCCAATTGGTCCGGCAAATTGAAAGCCTGGATCGCCGTGATCTGTTGTAAAAGTTGAATGGGAGGTAAACATGAGCAGTTCTAATATATACCGTCAATATGATATTCGCGGCATCGTCGATCAGGAAATCAACGACGATATTATGTTCGACATCGCCCGCGCTTTTGCCGGGTACGCCCGGCAGCACGGTTATAAAAAGGTCCTGTTGGGCCATGACAACCGCGTTTCCTCGCCTCGTTACCATGATCTGATGGCGAATGCACTGATACAAGGCGGCTGTGAGGTAATCAATCTGGGCATGGTAATAACCCCCATGCTGTATTATGCTTCCCGTTTCTTGGAAATCGGGGCAGGGATCATGATCACCGCCAGTCACAACCCGGCGGAATATAACGGCTGCAAACTGCTGCTGGGAGAATCGACCATTTACGGCGAGCAAATTACGGAAATAAGGCGCCTGGTGGAAAAAGGCTACTTTCCATCGCTGCCCGGCGGCAGCGTCACCAGTCGGGATATCACCGCGGATTACCTGCAAATGATTGCCAATAAAATCAAACTCGGACCCCATAAACCCAAGGTAGTGGTAGACTGCGGCAACGGTACCGCCTCCCCCTTTGCGCCCAAATTATTTGAACGCCTCGGCTGCGAAACCATTCCTCTATATTGCGATTCCGATCCGACTTTTCCGCACCATCACCCTGATCCGGTCAAGCCGGAAAATCTGCGGGATATGATTGAACTGGTCAAACAATCTCAAGCAGATATCGGCATTGGTATCGACGGTGACGGTGACCGGTTGGGGGTAGTGGATAGAGACGGCAACATGATCTGGGGGGACCAACTGATGATTCTTTTCTGGCGGGATATACTTCCCCGCTACCCCCATTTGCCCAGCATCGTGGAGGTAAAATGCTCCCAAAGCCTAATCGATGAAATCAAGCGTCTGGGCGGCACCCCCTTGCTGTATAAAACCGGGCATTCTTTGATTAAAGCCAAAATGAAGGAAACCGGAGCGATTTTCACCGGCGAAATGTCCGGCCACATGTTCTTTGCCGACGACTATTACGGCTATGATGACGCCTTGTATGCGGCAGCGCGGCTGCTGTTGCTCCTGTCCAACAGCGACCGCACCATTGGCGAAATGTTAAGCGATACCTCCAAATATTATGCAACCCCGGAAATGCGTATTCCCTGTAGTGACGAAACCAAATTCCAACGGGTGGAACAAGTGCTGCAGCATTTTAAAAAAGATCACGAAGTAATCGACATCGACGGCGCTCGTATTATTTTCCCACACGGTTGGGGACTGGTACGCGCTTCCAATACCGGGCCGGAAATCATTTGCCGTTGTGA
>DATMYB010000546.1:0-17620 GCA_035561215.1 Syntrophomonas sp.
ATAGTACCTGCCAAGAGATGTGTGAATAAAGCTGTCTTACCGGACAGCTTTTTTATCCGGCTTAAGTTAGCTTTTTCTAACCTATGCAATTGCTTTCAATCTCAAGAAGAATCAGGAGGGCTGCATAATGGAACTGCCTGAGATTACCTTTCCGCGAGGAACTTATTCTCTGAACGCTGATCCCAATTTCAATTTTCAGCTGAACCGGGTGATTCAGTGGAACGGCGGGCGGCTGCAGGATGTCGTACCCGTGTCGCAAGGCATCCGCACCAGCGCGGACTGGAAGCGAACGCTGACCCAGTTGGGAGATGCCGCCATAGCGGAGGGTCGCCTGGAAAACGCCATCGGCTATTACCGTATGAGCGAGTTTTTTATGGTGGACGGAGATCCGGATAAGCTTGCCTATTATCGAAAGGCGACAACGCTATTCTACGAACATTACCGGGCATTTTTTGAGAGCGGACTGGTTAAGCGGCTGGAAGCGCCCTATGAGAACGTGCGCCTCCCCATTCTGCACGTCCGGCCTGAGAGCACACGCCGGGACGTGATCCTGCTCCACGGCGGAAATGACAGCTATTTTGAGGAATTTTTCTTTCCGATGCTGTACCTCGCTAAGCGCGGCTTCGAGGTTTATCTGTTTGAAGGCCCGGGCCAGGGAGGCGTGGTCAGGGAGCAGGGAAAAAAGTTCACTCACGAATGGGAGTATCCCATAAAAGCGGTGCTCGACACCATTGGAGAGCCCGCGGTGACAATTATGGGCGCATCCCTGGGCGGGATGCTGGCGCCCCGTGCCGCTGCCTTCGAGCCGCGCATCCGCCGGGTGATCGGATGGTCAGTATTCCCCAACTTTCTGCATGTGGCGCTGGGCATGATGCCGAAAGCGGTGCGCAGGCCGATCCGGTTTTTGCTCGACCATAACCTCCGAGGTCCCATCAACGCTGTAATGAAGCGAAAAATGGTGCGGGAACCCATCCTCGACTGGGGCGTCCGTCACGGCATGTTTGCCTATGACGCGCCGGACCCCTTCGGGTACATCAAAAAGCTGGACGATTACAAAATGACCGACATCGGCCCGAGGCTCACACAGGATGTGCTGGTGATCGGCGCGGAGAAAGACCACTTTATCCCGAAGGAGCTGTACGCCATGGAGTTGGACGCTCTGCCGAACATCAAAAGCCTCACCTTCCGGCTGATGACCCAACGGGAGGACGCGGGCGCGCACTGCAACGTGGGCAATCCCAAACTGGTGCTGGACACAGCAGTAGACTGGCTGATTGGTCTAAACCGAAGGGACGGTGTGACGGAATGATTGACAGCAGGATGAGTCCATATAAGCGCTGGCTTCTTTGGGGGATTTTCGGCGCGGTGCTGATGGGTTCCGGCGATTGGCTGCTGGGCTATGTGAACCCCGTCCTCGTTGGAGAAAATCCCATCCTCCGGGCGGGCTACGCCGAAGGGTACGCCCTTTGGCGACCGATTGCGGCCATGGTCACAGGCGGCGGCGGAGCCGTTTGCTATCTGGGCGGACTGTGGGGCATGAGCCTGACGCTTTTAAACAGCCGGGCGCGGAAGGCATTCCGGGTGACGGCGGCTATCAGCCTGTTCGGCTGGCTTTTGATCCACTATTTTTTCTGCCAGTTGATCTACCAGTACGCCTGGATAAGCCAATCCGGCAGCCCCTTGGCCTATGAGAGCACCGCGGCGGTGTATGACGCTTTTTATCCCACGGTCGGCCCGTGGTATCTTATCATGGCGATCCCCTTTGTACTCCATTTTGTCGCCACCCTACGGGGGCGATCCGCGTTGCCCCGATGGACGGTGCTGCTGCATCCGGTGCCGTGGATGGTTCTGGCTAAAGCGGTGTTTCTGCTGCTTCCGGAAACGGCGTTTACCTACGGCCTGCGGATGGGCAGCATGAGCGAGACTATGCTGATCTGGTTTATCACCGCGTTGGGTGCGAAGAAAGGAAAAAAATGAAAGACCAGAGCAATAAACAATTCTGGCAGCGCATGGCCAAACTATATGCGCCTTTTATGCGTAGCTCCGGCCCGCTGTATGAGGAGATTGCCCGACATTGCCGCCCGTATCTGGCAAAGGATATGTGCGTGCTGGAGCTGGCCTGCGGCAGCGGACAGCTTACCTTCCGGCTGGCGGAAAGCGTCCGTTGTTGGGAAGCAACCGACTTTTCTGAAAAGATGATTGCGGAGGCAAAAAAGCGCTCCGTTTCACCAAACCTGACCTTTGCGGTACGAGACGCGACCGCCTTGCCCTATCCCGATGAATCCTTTGACGCAGTGCTGATTGCCAACGCTCTGCACATCATGCCGGAGCCGGACAAAGCTCTCCTGGAAATCCATCGTGTCTTAAACCCGGGCGGCATCTTGATGGCTCCCACCTTCATCTGGGGGACGGACGCCCGGCAGCAAATCAGCGAAAAGCTGATGGCGCTGGGCGGCTTTCGGGTACTGCACCGGTGGAGCACTGGAGCATTTACGGATTATGTGCAACAGCGGGGTTTTACCGTTCTGGAACAAAATGCCATGGGCGGCAGCATCCGCCCGCTGTGCTGCCTGATCGCACGCAAAACATAAGAAAAAGATGAATGACAATGGCACATGAGGAGGTCCGCCAAGCCTATCAGATGCTTGGGAAAGAGGCCAACGCTTACGACGGGATGATCACCTGCTCCACGCTGTTTGGCAAGACCATCTGCAAGCTGGTGTGGGATATGAACAAGGCGGATAACGACCGTTATCTGCAGCTGGCGCTCGCCGGGATTCCAGAGGATTTTTCCGGCAAGCTGCTGGAAGTGCCTGTGGGCACCGGCGTGCTCACCATGCCGATGTATAGGAAGCTGAAAAACGCGGACGTGACCTGCCTCGACTATTCGGCGGAAATGATGGCGACAGCGCAAAAACGGGCCGAAAAGTTCAGGCTGCGAAACATCCGGTTTTTGCAAGGAGACGTGGGCGCTCTGCCTTTTGAAAATGAACGCTTCGATACTATACTGTCTTTAAACGGCTTTCACGCCTTCCCGGACAAGGACACGGCCTACCGGGAGACCTTCCGGGTTTTAAAGCCCGGCGGCGTTTTCTGCGGCTGCTTTTACATCAAAGGTGAAACTTCACGCACCGACCGATTCATCCGGCATTATTACGAGCCGAAAGGATTTTTCACGCCGCCTTTCGAGACGGCAGCCAGCCTGAAAAAGCGGCTGGAAGGCCTATACGCAAGTGTGACTTTGAACACAGTGAAATCCATGGCCTGCTTTTGTTGCCGGAAGGGAGAATAACGATGGGCCTGCAGACGGCAATGCTGCCTCTCGTGTATCAAAACTGCTTTGGTGACCGGGTTTCATGTACCGGCACGCCATGAAGGCAAAGGACGAAGCGGACGCACTGCACCGGTACGTTCCTCTACTGCTTGCACTTTATAGGCATCCAGAGAGTCGCGACAAAAGTCGATTACTTCTTTCTCAGTCATACTCTCACCTAGCTTTAACTCTACGGTCCCAGGTCCAGCAGAGCATTGGTTAGTTTCTTGCAATAAGGTTGGTTGGCCCATAGCTGTACACCGGTCGTTGCAGTAGAAATACGGTTTGTCTGGGTTGGCCGCCTGAACCGATTTGATGAAATCGTTCTTCATTGTGACCGCCGGATTGTAGCAGGTGCCTGGGGCTCCTGGTTCATACCGCTGCTGCCATCTCCGTTCCGTCATTGACATCGCTCCTTTACCCTGGCTAGGCCGTGCCGCCTTTTCGGCGGCGGACCTTGTATTGACCTGTCTTTTCGATATTATTCGCTGACGTTCAAAGAATGATACTTTTATTTTATGCCGGCAAAGCTTCAAACACGATTTCGTCTATACAAAGCAATGCCAATACCATCAAGCTGCAGCTAATGATGTCACCTTCGGCAATGGAACCAAATGGGCCGTAACCGGAGTATCTTTCGGCAAGACCGGCGCCGACAATTCGGCGGACAATACGAGGAAATAATAGGATGACATTGCCAAAACACCAGCCGGAAATCCGGGCGGTCAAAAGCACAAGGCCAGCAGAGGCCAACAAGAGAAAGACGCTATTTCTGTTTGCTTCTCGCTTTTAAAAATGGGAAAAAAATGCCTCATTCCCAAGCATCTTCTGGGAATGAGGCGTTTTCGTACATACAGAGTAACAAACAATTGTTTAAACTGCTAAAAGAAGGTTGTCCGAATCAATACTTAAAAAGACTTTCGCCAACAGGCCTACGAAAAGAATGTTCCTTTGCCGGCTACTGGCGGCGAGCCGCTTCCATTTCCCGCAGCGCTTTGCGGTCCACCTTCTTCATATTGGTACGAGGAATATCTTCCAGGAACTCAACATACCGCGGCACTTTATAGGCGGCCAGAGATTCGCGGCAAAAGGCGATGACTTCCTCCTCCGTCATACTCTCACCGGGCTTCAACACTACAAATACTTTGACCGATTCACCACGGACGGGATCGGGCACGCCGATCGCGCCGGCGTCCAGCACCTTGGGATGAGTGTAGAGCAGTTCGTCGATATCCCGCGGGTAGACGTTGAAACCGCTGGAGATGATCATATCCTTGGTGCGGCCCACAATAGTGACGTAGCCGTCCTCATCCATGGTAGCGATGTCCCCGGTATAAAACCAGCCGTCTTTGATGGCGTTGGCAGTCTCTTCGGGTTTGTTCCAGTACTTCTCAATGATCAGGGGACCTTTTAAGATCAATTCGCCGGGCTCCCCGATGGGCATTTCATCCACCCCGTTTTTCAAATCCACGACCTTGACGTCCATATCCGGGAAGGGTATGCCTACGCTGCCGGGTTTGCGCTTGCCTTTGGGATTGACCATGACGCCGTTGGTGGTTTCCGACCCGCCGAAACCTTCGATGATGGTGGAGCCGGTGATTTCTTCAAATTTTTTCAATGCCTCCACCGGCAAAGGTGCGGAACCGGACAGGAGGAAGCGGATAGAACTGGCTTTGGACTGGGGCAAACGCGGATGCATATTCAGCATCTGAATCAGCGCCGGTACCGCCGGCCAGTAGGTGGGCAGGAAACGGTCGATGGCGTCCAATACGTTGTCGGGGGTCACCTCCGGCACCAGGATCATGGTGCCGCCGCTGGCCAGATTGGCGTTGATCTGCATGTTGAAACCGTAAATATGATACAATGGCACCGTGCACAGAGTCCGCAGCTCCGGCGGCGGGAACATGGCCCGGGACCACTCGATGAACACCGTATAGAAAGCCACAAAGTTGGAGTTGGTCAGGCAGCATCCTTTGGGCACTCCGGTAGTTCCACCGGTATAGATCAGGATAACGATATCCTTATTGTCCAAATGAATCTCCGGTTCCAGGTCGCTGGCGGCATCTATGACCGAGGCATAGTCATAAATGTCCGGAGCTGCCTCCAGAGCCACTTCCTTGCCCGGCACCTGCATAACGATCATGTTCTTCAACTGGGTTTTGCCGGAACGCATCACGTCCAGCACCTTGGGCGCCACCGGACCGAAAACGATCACCGTTTCCGCGCCGCTGTCGGAGAAGTTGTAGACCATTTCCGGCACCGTATAGAGAGGATTGATCGGAACCAGAATGGCTCCGATTTTCATTACCGCATGGGCGGAGAAAACAAACTCGGGAATATTGGGCAGAACCAGCGCAACCCGGTCGCCTTTTTTTATCCCAAGACCCAGCAGAGCATTGGCTAATTTTTTGGCAATGAGGTTGGTTTGCGCATAACTGTACACCAAATCATTGCAGTAAATGTACGGTTTGTCCGGGTTGGCCCGGACCCATTTGATGAACTCGTCCTTCATGGTAGTCAAAGGATAGTAACACGTTCCCGGGACTCCTGGATCATACCATTGCTGCCATCTCCGTTCCGTCATTGACATCACTCCTTACTTGCTTTACTATATTTTTCTGTTCCTTCCCGCTGAAAAAACATTTGGGAAAATTATTGAACATCATCAATCGCTGAGCCCGATCCGACCGCTCCATTGGATCAATATCAGGTGGATCAGTACCATGTACCATGGCCTGGTCATGCCGCCTTTTCCGCCAGCAGGCCTCGTGTTGGCCTGTTTTTCCCATATTATTCGCTAACGTTCATGAAAGGATACCTTTTATGGCTATGCCGACAAACTTCAAACATGATTAATATCAATATTTATAAGCAAAATGCATACCAAACCGGCAATCGGATTAGAATCGCCCGCATACCAATAAAAAAACACATCCGGGCTTTTCCCCGGATGTGTAATCTTGTATCATGCTGTTTCACATTGTCGCTCTTAATGCAACATCATCGAACACATGAGGCCGTAATTATAGCTTGTCAAAACTCAGATTTTTCATTTTCCGGTACAGGGTACTGCGGGATATCCCCATTTCCCTCGCCACCTGGCTGACATTGCCGTTATACAGGTTAAGTAAATGGATGATAGAAATGCGTTCCTGTTCCAGCCGTTCATTTTTATACCGGGACTGGGCCTGCTGAATGCTGAAACCCTCCCGGGCTGGGTTCTCCTGCGGACAAACAGCCCGTTGCTGCGACAGGGCCAATAACTGATCCGGCAGTTGATGGAGATTTACCATTCGTTCCGCCGCGTTCTGCAACTCTCGCACATTGCCGGGCCATGCATAGGATACCAGAATGTTTTGCAATTCCTCCTCCAGAGATTCGTTCATCTCCGGATTCATTTGCTTGAGGAAATGGCTGAACAACAGCGTTATATCCTCGGTCCGCTCCCTGAGGGGCAGGATATGCAGATCGATCACGTTTAAGCGGTAAAATAAATCGCGGCGGAAATTTCCCTTTTGCATTTCTTCAAACAGATTTTTATTGGTGGCGCAGATGATGCGGACATCGATAGGTATCATTTGGCTGCCGCCGATACGGCTGATCTGCTTTTCCTGAATGGTCCGCAACAGCGCCACCTGCAATTCCAGCGGCATGTCGCCGATTTCATCCAGAAACAGTGTGCCGCCGTCGGCCAGCTCGAATTTACCAGGATTGCCTCCCTTTTTAGCGCCGGTGAAAGCGCCTTCGTTGTAGCCGAATAACTCGCTGGCAATCAGTTCGCGCGGAATCGCGCCGCAATTCACCGCTACAAAAGCGCTGCCTGAACGCCGGCTGGCATTGTGGATCGCTTGGGCAAATAGCTCCTTGCCGGTGCCGCTTTCACCCTCGATCAGAACGCTGCTGGAATTACGGGACGCCATTCTGGCTACGTCGATGATTTCCTGCATGTGTGTATTACAGGTGATGATATCTTCAAAATGAAAGCGAGCGGTATAGCCGCTGAAACGATTTACCAGATGGTGAACTTCCTTGATCGGCCGGATGATAAGCAAGGCGCTAGCGACCTTCCCCCCTTTGCTCACGATAGGCGTTCCCGAAGCAAGAAAACGCAAGGTGACATCAGCGGTGGGGATAAAAATCTCCTCATTCTTAAAAGCCTTGCCTGAACCGAAAAGACGCTGCATATAATGGTTATTCGTGTCAGTACTCCACAGGCGGAAATTTTTCTCGAAATCCTGATAATATTCTTTCCAGGAATTCTTAAGGGCGGGATTGAGCAGTTCAAACTCACCTGATTTCTGAATGGTGATTACGCCATCCGACATATTCATGATCGCATGGTTGAGATTGCGGTTCAGCAGAGTCAGTTCAAGATTTTTCCGGCTCAGTTCGGCGGTGCGTTCCTGTACGCTTATTTCCAGCCGATCCCGGGCTTCCTGCAATATCTGCTGAGCTTTCTTGCGTTCGCTGATATCGCGTCCTACCGCCTGATATTCGATCACCTCACCATTTTCATCCGCAATGCCCCGGAATACCCATTCGTACCAACACGGGCTACCCAATTTTTGAACTTCCTGTTCCAGCAAAAAGAAAGGCTGCCCGGCCAGAAGATTTTCCCTGACGGCAGTCAGTATTCCTTTCTGCTGCCCGAACAAGCGGCTTTCGATCATGGTGCCCAGCATCGCTTCGCGTACCAGCTTGAATTGCTGGCAAAAAGCGTTGTTTAAAAAGGTTATGGTCCCATCGGGCCGACAGCGTAGAATGAGCTCCGTTTGATCCTCCACCACCGCCCGGTATTGGGCTTCGCTCAAAGCCAGAGCTTCCTGCAAACGCTTTCTTTCAGTTATGTCATAGGCGCCGACGATGCTAATCGTCTTTCCCGCCACCTGGGTAACGCTGAAAAAAACGTCCACCCATAAATCGCTGCCGTCTTTGCGCAAAGCCCTGATTTCATAATTGGAAGGTACTTTTTCCTGGCGCAGCCGGGCTTGTCCCCGAGTACGCACCAGTTCCCTGTAATCGGGATGACATACATCCCAGAAGTTTTTATGCAGCATTTCTTCCTGCCGGTACCCCAAAGCTTTTTCAAAGGCCGGATTGACATAAATGTACTTGTCATCCGAATAGGCAAAGATAATGACGGAAAGCGTGTCGGCAAACTTGCGAAAATCGATTTTCTCCAATATCAGTTCAAAACCGGATTTATCTGCCACGTAAGCACCGCCTTCAATTTTCCTTCCTGTCGGAATATGAACCAAACCATTTGTATTTAAAGCATAACTGGCGCCCGCGCTAAAGATCCGCGCCATATTCAGCGACAACCATTCGCCCCCAGCTTTTCCTGCAGCCGTCTTTTCCCGTCCGAACGTACTCTGTGGCTGACAAGGGGACGTTCGGCCCGGGCTTACTCCTTCTGCAGCGACCACAAAAGCCGCATCCTTTCGACTGTAGCAGGCAACACGGTCATGACATAGTCGACCTCTTCCAGACTGTTGTCTTTGCCCAGGGTAAGGCGCAAGGCACTGTCGGCAATATCGCCGGGAACCTGCAGCGCTTTTAAAACATGGGAAGCGGAAAAGGAATTGCTGCTGCAGGCTGCTCCCCCCGAAGCCGCAATTCCCTCTGCATTGAGGAAAGTCAGCAGAGATCGGCCTTCAACGCCGGGAAAGACCAGACTGACATGGCCCGGCAACCGGGCGCCGGGGTGTCCGGTAAGATAAGCGCCGGGAACCTCGTTCATAATCCTGCTGAAAAGTCTCTGCCCCATCTGCTGCAGCTTTTCCAGCCGGGCCGGCATCTCCTGCCCGGCCAGTTCAGCCGCTTTGCCCAGCCCCACAATTCCGGGCATGTTCTCGGTCCCGGAGCGCAAATTGCGTTCTTGCCCCCCGCCGTACACCAGCGGCTTAATC
This sequence comes from Syntrophomonas sp., assembly GCA_035561215.1. GTDB lineage: Bacteria > Bacillota > Syntrophomonadia > Syntrophomonadales > Syntrophomonadaceae > Syntrophomonas_B. Next base: position 9,223 of record DATMYB010000546.1, read on the forward strand.
TGTACACCTGATCTGATATAAAGGGCGCCGACTCCTTTGGGTCCATAAAATTTGTGTCCTGACAGGGATAACAAATCGACTTTTAACTCACTTACATCCACCGGAATTCGCCCTACCGTCTGCACCGCATCGGTGTGGAAGAGAATTCCCCGGCGGCGGCATATTTCGCTTAAGGCCGGGATATCCTGAATGGTTCCGATTTCGTTGTTGGCATGCATGATGCTGACCAAAACGGTATCCTCCCGCACCGCCTGCTGCAGTACCTGGGGTTCAACCTCCCCCGCCGGGTTAACTGGCAATACCGTCAAATCATAACCTTGGTTTTGCAGATCGGTAAAGGCGTTCAAAACCGCGTGGTGCTCAATGGCCGAAGTAATAATGTGTTGGCCGCGCTCCCGATGGGCCAGCACCGCCCCTTTAATCGCCATATTATTGGCTTCAGTCCCACCGCTGGTAAAAACGATTTCCGAACTATCGGCTCCGATCAACTGGGCTACCTGTTTGCGCGCCGTTTGCAGGGCCAGCAGCGCTTCCTCGCCAAAGGAATGGAGGCTGGATGGGTTGCCAAAATTATTTTTCAAAAACTCAGTCATCGCCTGGATCACTTCGGGATCTACCGGCGTGGTGGCGCTGTTATCCATATAAATCTTTCTCAGCCCAGAACCCTCCCCACATACTTGATGGCATCTTTTCAGTGACCGGGTATGTAAGACATTTTATCATAGCGCCTGCGCTAAAAGGTTCGCACCATATTCAGCGACGACCATTCGCCCCTTGAAACATAAGTGATCGGCGGCTTTCTGGGAAACAAGATGTTATCTATCCGCCGGTCATTCAAGCCTTGTTCTCTAAGTTCATTTACCTTGCCCTGCAAGTTCAGCAGATATTCCAGTTTTTCCTGCAACCGTCTTTTGCCGTCCGGACGTACGCCGGAATGAGCGCAAAATACCGTGTCAAAATCCAATCGGGTCAGTTTTTCCAAAGTGGCGATCATTTGCGCCATGTCTTCATCTTTAAAAGCTACCAATGGTTTAGACCCCAGATAAAGGTCACCGGTAAAAAGCCAGCCCTGGTTCTTTTCATAAAAGGCATTATGGGCCGGGGAATGTCCCGGAGCATCGATAGCGTCAAAGACATAATGGGGGGTGGATATTTGCGCCGGCATGGCATCGGCTCGAAAAGGGTTCCGGTTGCCCCATATTTTACGCCGGTATAGCGGATATTTGCCGGACTGCTGCGCATATTCCAACGAATCCTCATGCAAATATACCGGGATTTTATACTTGTCCTGCAGCCAGGCGGCCATGCCGCTGTGATCTTCGTGTACGTGGGTTAAAACTGCCTGCTTGATTTCATGCTGGCTGAAAAATTGACTGTTGTCCGCAGCCAACCGGCTGGGCCCGGTGTCGACCAGCAATCCATCCACGATATAAAGATAGATTTGGATAGCGTTGCCCAGCAGACTGGCGCTGCCATGACCGATATACACGTCTTGGTAAGCCGAATGTTCAAACATTGAATCGCCTCCGTTTATGTTGGAACCATGTTAGTTACAACATACTGCATCAGAGGATTTTTTTCAACTATGTTTTACGTCTCCCGGCCGCACGCTTCATTATCCCGGGCTAACCAGCGGCGGGCGATCCGGGGATCAAAAGGCGGAAAATCCGCTATCAACTGTTTGATGGTCACTTGTTCCAGGGACTCTTCCAGAGCCTGTCTGGCCCGGTCAAAATGAGTCGTCAACACCCGGTTGATATCTTTTCCGATGGGGCATTGGGGGTTGGGCTGCTCATGCAAACCAAACAATGCGTCTCCGTCGGTAAGCTTCATGGCACGATAAACGTCCAACAGAGTAATCTGCGCTGCATCCCGTGCCAGCCTGGCGCCGCCGGTGCCCGCAGTTACCGTTATAAGTCCGGCGCTCTTCAAATATCCCATGATCCGGCGAATCAAGACCGGATTGGTATTTACGCTAAAGGCCAGCACATCGCTGGTGATTTTATATTCCTCCGGGCACCAGGCCATCACGAGCAAAGATTGCACCGCCACCGGAAAGCGACTGCTAAGCTGCATTGATTCTCACCTCAGTTTCAATATAGCACAATGGGGATCAAATGATAAATTATTTGATCCCCATTGAAACAATATATTCAGAGGTTTGATTTGCTCAGATGATTAGTTGCAAGTTTGTAAATTTTTGGTTTTTGCTAAAGCCGCGCAGGATTTGTATTGGCCGTCCGGCGGGATAATATTAACCCTTTTACAGGGGTGAGGACATAAATATCCACTGTAAAAACATTTTATCACAGGTTGATCCGTTTCGGCAGATCGATTATTTTGGTCAATTAAAGATCGGCCGCACTTTTTGCAATTGCTGCTCTGCATAAACTGCAAAAAATTGTACGTGCCGCACTCAGGACATTGTACCGGCCTTTCCCAAGCGGGCTTACATCTTCCGCAGTACGGGTTGCAAACTCTGCAAGACATAATGATTTCTCCTTTAAAGCTTGCTTATATCTCAACCAAACAACAAGATTGGCTCTCACCTTATTCCCTGGCAAGGGAAAAAAGAGGAGCAAAAACCATGCCCCTCCCTTCTCTCCACCATTTTAATTAGCAATTAAATCGGTTTGCGCTTGGCCGGATCACCAGAACCAGGTTTTCCATTAAAGCCGCAGTTTCCGCACACTTTATTACTAACCGGCTGCGGAACCCCGCATTCCGGACAGGGAATCGTCTCCTCCACCAATTCGGCCCCGCATTTCTTGCAAACCGTTACGGATTTGTCCCGCTTATTTAAAGTTCCGCAGGCGGGACATTTCTGCATCAATTTATTGATCTCGGGCGGTCGAAAACACATGGCTGCAGTCACCTCCTTTCAAAACATAGCAACGGCGCATCGGCCTCAATAAGCACGCACCGGACGAAAATCAGAATTTATAAAATCAAACATCGGCGAGTCGCCTCATTTTTTTCACAGTTTGTCAGGGTACTTGCGGTAGTAGATATTGCCTGCAACCGCCCCCATACCGATCAGTACAATCAATAACAACAAAACTATTAAAAGCGGCGCAAACGTACCCGAACACAGTTGGATCGCAGTACCGAAACCGGCGCTCCCCAATCCGCAAGCCAAAATATTCACTCCGCCGGAACCAAGGGCTGAGAGAGAATCGATGACCCCAAAAGGTGTAAGCAGTCCTCCCAGTACCAGAAACCCTCCGAGCAACAGCGGCTTGGGCACCTTGACCTCCGCCAGCAATTGGCCGATTGCGCAGATGACGCCGGCTATGATAAAAGACCATATAAAAGCCATTATTATCGCCTCCTTATTTTCCGATGAAAAACGCCGCCACTCCGATTAACATACAAATCGCATAACCGCCAAAGACGATGGTCCCTACCATGCCAAAACCCTTAAGAAAAGCGGCCCCTGCAGGGGCGCCGGATTTTCTGGTCATGGCCGTGGCGCTGGCGGCGCCGTACATCAAACCGCAAACCGGCAAATCCGCACCAAAATAACCCACTTTAGAGATTTTTGGATATACATCCGTTATGATGAGAATAAAACTAATGACCGCTACCAGGAACATAGCCAGGATAATCACCAGCATAGGATCGGGGATAACGTTGTCAAGCAGCGAGATGACCGCTTGTCCCACCACCCCGACACATCCGCCCACCAGGAAGGCCCCTAGAATTCTTTTGCCCATTAATACTGCCACCTCCAAATATTATATGAATACAGAAGTTGTTGCCGGGGCGGACAAAATATCTTAGTTTTAAGCTCTCTGTCCGCGTTTCCGGCTACAAGCAAAGCGATTGGGCATTGATCCGACTTATATAAAGTAATTTATAATACACAACCCCGGTTGTATCTTTGGCGTTTCAGGGAACACCCGAACCCGAGTGCTTCCCTGAATACGGCCAACGCTAAGCTTGCCTTTTATGGATTTTGCCCTGCCGGGATAAAGAGCGCCATCTTGGTCTTATCAATTTTGGCGGACAATTCCTCTACCGTTCCATAGGTGAGAGCAAATGATTGGCAATGATGGACACAGGTCGGCTGCTTGCCGGCTTTTACCCGTGATTCGCACAAGTCGCAAAGTTCGGTAGGAACCGGTATGAAATTATAGTTCCATCTGCCGTCGGGTTTCTTGCTGGGTCCGTCTTGCAGCACGGAAATGCCGAATTGGCCTTTCTCCAGCTGCAAGTGTTTTTTGCATGCAACTTCGCAAGAATGGCAGCCGGTGCAAAACTCGTAGTCGATTAACAGACCTTTTAAATTATTTGCCATGTGCGAAACCTCCCATTCTGGTAACGATTTCTGACGGCATTACCTGCGGGGCGCCATCATCTTTGTAAATTTTGCAGATTTGGTTCTTGTACGGTGCGCCGAATCCGGTGGGACCGTTGGCTTCCTGCTGGGTCAGATTATTGATATTGGAATCAAATACCCCGAACAGGGAAGGCTCGGCCGCTGCTTTCTCCGGGAACCACCAACCGTGTTCAGCGGATACCACCTTGGGATGCAAAGCCGGGCTTAACCGTACTTTCTGCCGGCATTTGCCCCGCATGTTTTCAATCCATACCCAGTCGCCGTCTTGAATGCCTAATGCCGCCGCTGTTTCCGGGTTGATCTCTACTAATGGATCGGGGTGGAATTCCCGCATGGTTTCCTGCTGGCGGTGTTCGGAATGGAAAAATTCCCAGGAACGGGCGCCACTGGTAAGCACCAGCGGATACTCCTTGAAAAGTTCGGGGGTAGAAACCGGGCTTTCCGGGGGTTCTTCATGGGCCGGCAACGGATCAATATCCCACATCTCAAATAAGAGGGAGCTGAATTCATATTTGCCGCTGGGGGTATTGAAGCCGGGTTGGCCGTCACCGCGCAGCAGGCCTTTTTCATATTTATTGTATGACCAGTCATCAGGCCATTTAATAACGGCTTTTTTCAACTCTTCGTAATCAAAATCAGCCTCTTTAGGCCACGTCATTGTCTGGGTTTCAACGGCGTTTGCCTGGAACCTTATTGCTTGATCTCCCGCTTGTCTATAGGGGTTGATTACAAAGCTAATAAAATCCTCTTCATTATCCCAGGGGAAGCATTCCGGACGCAGCCGTTTGCCGATATCCAAAATGATCTGTTCGTCAGATTTGGCTTCTTCATACTGCGAAACTTTTGTAATTGCACGCATAGGCCACCACCATGTGCGCGCCCCCACCCTCTCACAGCTCATAGCTGCGGGTAAAACCAAATCGGCAGCTGCGACTGCAGTCGGTGTCATAAATAGGTCGACAACTACATTAAACGGTACTTTTTTCATGGCATCGTAGACTCGCGGCGCCTCTGCCGCCATATTGGCAATCGGATTGGTGGTCTGCATCCATAACATTTTAATGGGATAGGGGATGCCTGTTTCTATTGCTCTCAGCATAGCGTCGGACTGGAATTCCTGGGAACCGCCGGCAGCGTGAACCGGTGACGCCGCCGGTTCTGTGCGCCCTATCTGTTTTTCTTCTATACCTTCCGGCAGGTTCCAACGTCCAAACATATACGTCGCTTCCGAATGATACGCAGAGCGGGCGATCATGGTGCCACCGGGAACATCAAGATTTCCGCACATAGCAGCCATAGAGAGAAGGGCATGGGCGGTAGCGACGCCGGATACTGCCGTATCGACCGCAAGACCCCATTGGAGCGCCGCCGGTTTGGCCGCAGCGAAAGCACGAGCGGCTGCAATTATTTGATCTGCAGGCACCCAGGTAATTTCCGCCACTTTTTCCGGTGGGTATTGCTGAACACGTTCTTTAAGATCATCAAAGCCGTAGCCCCATTTTTCAACCCATTCGTGATCATACAGATCTTCATTAATAATTACATTGAGCATACTAAGGACCAAAGCGGTATCTGTACCAGGACGCAGCTGCAGCCAGTGCTCAGCCCGGGAGGCCAGCCAGGTCAGCCGCGGATCAACCACCATCAATTTGGTGCCGAGCTTCATACAATCGACGATCCAGTGTCCGAAAAATCCGTCGCCGTTGCTGACAATGGGGTTGTTTCCCCAGATTAGAATATACTCAGGTATTTTCCAGCTGGGATCGTTGTAGCGTTGTTCATGGAACTGGGAACAGTCGGCAAGGATCATATCCCCCATGACAAAAGCGCTGCCTGCGATACGCGGAAGGTAACAGGCATCACCGCTTAAAAATCCAAAACCGAAGTTCGGAGACTTAAAAGCAGAATAGCTTAGATATGGTACCTGCCACACAATATTACGTCCGGTTCCTTCCATGGAAACAATTGCTTCCGGGCCGTCTTCCTCCCATATGGTTCTGACTTGCGCTTCAATGATATCGTAAGCTTCGTCCCAGGTGATGCGTTTCCATTTGTTTTCACCGCGTTCCCCAACGCGTTTCAAAGGCCATTTGAGGCGGTCAGGATTATCAACGGCTTCCATCATGTTCAAACATCTCATACATAACCGACCGCTGTTGTATGAGCTGTTTGGATCCCCTTCAATATCAACCAGCTTGCCGTCTTTGGTGTAAAACAGTACACTGCAGCCGTTATGGCAACCGGGACCTGTATACTGGACGGAACGGGTCACAGTCAGGTCGCCTTCCTGCCACTGCCACTCTTCGTGGTATACATCTTTGTTAATGTTGCTGGGCAGAATGTCCTTCACTGTTTTTGGCATGATGCTACCTCCAAATCTTTTTATGATTTGATTTCGAAATCAATTTATAATTAAGCAAATTTCGTGCCAGTTATATAAAGGCCTATTTTTCGGCAATTTTAAAGGTTGCTCCTAAATGATCTGCCATACTGTTTTCTCTTCCTTGAGAAGCAGCAGGCAGGATTCACGGAAGAGGAAGGAAAGAACGCGAGGCCGCCCTGTCTTGGATAGATGCAATTTCACAAGTTACGACGGCAAAAAAATAGGCGCCGAAGCGCCTTCTCACTTGTGAGAAAAAATGAAAATAATCCCGCCATGATCTCTAGATTCAAGCTTAGTTCAAATCAATCTGATATTTTTTGATCTTACGGTAAACGGTAGATTTGCCCATGCCGAGCAATTCGGCACATTTGGCAATATCATGATTGGTTTGTGCAAGGGTCTTGAGGATAAGTTTTTTCTCTATTTCGCTCATGGAAAGAGTCTCTTGCCCTTCCTGATCGGCGGGTTCTTCCTGCCCCCCCGGGCCGGTTGGGTTCTTGACGATAATATTGGGGGAGCCGATCTCCCAGGGCAGGTCGTTAAGGCCGATAACGCCGTCTTTAGCGCTGTTGATGCAATAGATAATGGCGTTTTCCAATTGCCGCACATTGCCGGGCCATTGGTAATGATTCAATAATCTGCGTACCTCGCCGCTCATCTTAGGCTTCGGCACTCCTATTTTTTGGCAATAATTTTCCATGCAATAATCTATAAATAAGTCCACGTCCCCGACCCGTTCCCTGAGCGGCGGCAACCGCAACGTAAGCACCGAAAGGCGGTAATACAAATCATCCCGGAATTGCCCTTCCTGCACCATGCGGTAAAGATCCTTGTTGGTAGAGGCAATCAGGCGGAAATCGATATCGAAGTATTCACGCCCTCCCACTCGCATAATTCTTTTATCCTGAATGGCACGCAAAAGCACCGCCTGCAATTCCAGCGGCATGTCCCCGATCTCATCCAAAAACAATGTTCCCCCGTTAGCAAGTTCGATTTTCCCCGGTCTGCCTTTACGATCGGCGCCGGTAAAACTTCCTCCCTCATAGCCAAAAAGCTCGCTTTCGATCAGACTGCGAGGCATAGCCGCGCAGTTAACGGCGATAAAGGGCCGTTTAGGGTTGTAGCTGTTATGAATCGCCTGGGCAAATAATTCTTTTCCAGTGCCGCTTTCACCTAGCAGCAGGATGTTTTCGGCGGAGGCGGCAAATCTGCGGGCTTTGTTTATGATTTCCGTAATCTGGGGACTATTTCCTATGATTTTCTCAAAGCTGAATCGGGCAAAAGCTCCGGAGCGTTGATGTACGGCCGAATTGATGGTCTCGTCATCTAAAAATGAAAGTACGGCTACCTCCATGCCTCCGTCCTCATCATTGATGATCGGGTTAGCCATGACTACATATTTAACCCCGTAGATAACCACTGTGAAATTATCATCCAGTTCTTTTTTAAGTCCGCTGTTTAATTTTTCCCAGAATTCGTTTTGATAATGAAAATAATCCAGGATGTTTTTACGGTCATGCTGCTCCATGCGCAATATTTCACAGGCTCTATTATTAGCATGCACAATGTTTCCGGCTTGATCGACGGTCACAACGCCATACTCCAGAAGATTCAAGGTCGTATTCATAATATCGCTCATGGTTTTCAGCTTTTTGTGGCTCTCAATCCTGTCT
>DATMYB010000547.1:0-5807 GCA_035561215.1 Syntrophomonas sp.
GAATAAACCTGGTTTGCTTGAAAAAGTATGGGTTACGTTTTACAATAAGCCATGATCGTTTATGGAACACTCCTTTCATAAATGATGATTATCTACGTTATATTTGGGACCCGGAGAGGGATGAAGTTGGGGCTTCATCCCTTTCCTTTGCATCCGGAGAATTTGAAAAATTCCGGGTGCGGGTCAATACCCCTGCAATCGTGCGCGCAGGCTTAAGCCAGCGCCACCTTAAGCAGCTTGCCGATGACGCTGGGGCGATCGGCTACCAGTGCTCCGGCCTGGGTCAAGGCCTCGATTTTATCGGCCACGGTACCTTTCCCGGCGGTAATGATAGCGCCGGCATGGCCCATTTTGGTGCCTTTCGGCGCGGTTCTGCCGCCCATGAAGGCCACCAGGGGCTTGGTGAAAATACCGGCGGCAATGGTTTCCGCCACTTCTTCCTCCATGGTGCCGCCGACTTCGCCGATCATGACCACCGCATCGGTGTCCGGGTCCTGCTCGAACAGAGGCAGCAACTCGGCAAAGCGGGTAAAGGGGGCCGGGTCTCCGCCGACGCCGACTACGGAGGTGGTGCCGAAACCGGCTTTGACGATTTCAGCCGTCACTTCGTTGGTGAGGGAACCGCTGCGGGTCATAACGCCGATGCGTCCCGGTTTGTAAACCCGCTCCAGCCAGTAGGGAAAAAAGCCCATCATGGCTTTGCCGGTGGAGATCAGGCCGGTGCTGTTGCAGCCGATGATTCGGGCGCCTGTATCCAGAGCGGTTTTCCTGATCTGGATCTGCTGGTGCAGGGGAATCCCTTCGGCAGTGACGACGATGGTTTTGATGCCTCCGTCCAGTGCTTCGAAAATGGCGTCCATAGCAAAACGGGGCGGAACAAACAGCAGCGATGCGTCGATCTGGTGGGCTTTGACCGCCCGGCGCACCGTGTGGTATACCGGTACGTTTTCCACCAGCTCGCCTTCTTTGCCGGGGGTTACGCCGGCGACGACGTTGGTGCCGTAGTCGATGGAATGTTTGGTCCAGAAACGGCCTTCGTTTCCGGTAATGCCTTGAATCAGTACTTTGGTGTCAGAGTTGATGATGATACTCATTAACGCGCACCTCCTGCCAACTCGATGGCCTTGGCCACCGCTTCTTCAGTGTCATCCAGCGGAGTCAGCCCGACATTTTTCAGGATCTCCCGGGCTTCTTCCTCGCCGGTACCGCGAATAACTGTAACAATGGGAATGTCGGTCTTCAATTCGGTTACCGCTTCGGCGATCCCCTGGGCCATGACGTCGGCCCGAGCAATGGTGCCGAAGGTGGCGATCAAAACGACTTTGGGCTTGGTGCCCAGCATCATCTTCAGGCATTTATGGGCTTTGCGGTAGTTGGGCCCGCCGAATTCCAGGTAATTGGCCACGGTGCCGCCGCCATATTGGATCAGATCGAAGATGACGTTGGTCAATCCGGCTCCGGCACACATCAGACCGATATCTCCGTCGAATTGGATATAGGGTATCCCGTCTGCAGCGGCTTCGTATTCGATATCGTTGGCGTAATATTCCCGGGTGCGGGTATAACGATTGTGCTTGTACAGGGAGTTGTCGTCGATGTTAACTTTGCCGTCTGCGGCGATGAATTTGCCGTCTTTGGTGATCATCAGCGGATTGATCTCTACCAGTTCCGCGTCGTAATCCATAAAGATCTGATGCAGATTCATCAACAGCTTGGAGCCTTCCTTGATCAGCGGGCCGCTGAAGCCCAGGGTGTACATCAGATCGGTGGCTTGGAAGGGCATCAGCCCGCTGACGATGTCGAACTGCTCACGGATGATCTTTTCCGGGGTGTTGCGGGCGATATCTTCGATGTCCATGCCGCCTTCGGTGCAGGCCATGATCATGCCGGCGCCGGTTACCGGGTCCACGGTCAGGGACAGGTAGACTTCCTGGTCAAAATCCACCGCCGCTTCCACCAGCAGATTTTTGCCGGTTGCTTCCATGATGCGACGGGCTTCGGCCCGGGCGGTGTCCGCGTCGGTGACGAATTTTACCAACCCGGCTTTGCCGCGTCCGCCGTGTAAAACCTGAGCCTTCAATACGCACGGTATTCCTACCTGATCCAGGGCCCGGCCCAGTTCGTCCATGTTTTCGATCAGCACGCTAGGCGGAACGGCGATGCCCTGTTGTTGGAAAAGTTCTTTGGCTTGATATTCAAACAGCTTCATTTCAAGGCCTCCTCGTTTATTTGCCTATTTTCCGTATTTCTCCCAGTAAGAGCCGAACAGTTCTGCTTCAGACGGTTTTACTTCAGGGATGGTACGGGATACTTTAGTAATATTTATAAAATGTTTGTAGTTCAGATTTTCTCCGATATTGTTGCCGGCCCAGGTGCCGCCGCCCATGGACAGAGTAAAGGGCAGCCCGTTGTCAAAACCTCCGCCGTTGCCGAAGCATTGGGTCTGGTTGATGAGCAGCCGGCAGACCGGCATCTCCAGCCCGATCCGCTCAATGTGGGATTCGTCGGTGGTGTGCAGACCGCAGGAATGGCCTTTGCCGCGAACGTTAAGGATTCTCTTGGTCATATTCAGGGCTTCTTCAAAATCCGCGGCTTTGTACACGGCCAGCACCAGCGCCAGTTTTTCGTCGGAGAAATGATATTCTTTGCCGATACCGGTCTCTTCCACGATAAAGAATTTTGCTTTTAAGGCTTCCGGCGAGGTGAAGCCGGCGGCCTGGGCCATTACTTCGGCAGATTTGGACACCGTATTGCTTTTGCGTTTGCCGGTGGCCGGATCCCACATGGCATTCTGCAGCATTTCTTTTTCTTCGGGTGTACAGATATAGGCCCCCTGTTTTTTGAATTCCGCCAGCATGGCGTCGTAGACCGGGGCTTCGATTACGGTGGCGTTGTCGCTGGAACAACTGGTGGCGTAATCGAAGCATTTGCTGAGCGTGATTTTTTCCGCGGCGGCGGCCAGATCGGCGCTGCGGTCGACGATGGAGACGACGTTGCCGGGGCCCACGCAGCGGTTGGGGGTGCCGCAGGTCTGTCCCATTTTGACGTTGTTGGCCGAACCGGTAACTACCACCAGATCCGCCTGTTTCATCAGCTCCTGAGTCAATTCTTTGGAAACCACTCCCGGCAGCATTTGGACCAGATGCTTAGGGGCGCCGACTTTGTTCAGTTCTTCGTTTACATATTCCATGAATTGGGCGCAGGTGGTGGAACCTTTGGGGGAAGGCGCCAGCACCACAGCGTTCCTGCCCTTCAGTGCCATCATGGCTTTGTTGGCCAAGGTGGCGCCGGGATTGGTGGAAGGGCAAACTGCTGCCACGACTCCCACCGGTTTGGCGATCTCCGTAATGCCTTTTTCCCGGTCGATATTGATAACGCCTGCCGTTTTGGCCTCCGGAGACAGCAGATCCCGCAGGGTGCCGAAAGTTTTCCGTTTATTTTTAGCGACTTTATCGTCATAATTGCCCAGACCGGTGTCACGGACGGCGATTTCCGCCAGTTTTTCCGCCCGATCCTGCTGGTATATGGCCCAAGCTACCGCCTGTACCAGTTCATTGGCCTGTTCCTGAGTATAATCCTTTATTTGTTCCATGGCTGCTCGCGCGTTGACGATCAATTCTTCGACTACGGACGTAGCGCTGATGGTTTCGCTCATTTCTGTAATCCTCCTTAATCCGGCCGATATTGCGAATGTATCAACATTCACAATATCGGCGCCGTCAGAACTGTTACCTGGACGTTATGGCCTGGTTAAAAATTGCTGCTGTCCAAATGTGCATATTTAGGCAGATAGCGGGTAGGCAGCGCCAGCGCGTCTTTGCGGAAGGGAGGCGCCAACTGGGTGCCGTCCACGCAGAACTCAAGCACCGTCGGTTTTCTCCAGGCCAACGCTTGCTTGAAGGCGTCATTGATATCGCCTGCCTTTTCGACCCTGATACCTTCCGCGCCCAGCGCATGAGCAACGGGGACGAAGCTGACGGGGGTGGGAATATCAACGCCTATGAAGCGGTTATTGTAGAAGTCGACCTGGTTTTTCTTCTCCGCGCACCAGGCCATATTTCTAAACACACAGGCGATCACCGGCAGTTCGTGCTCCACGGCGGTGCTGATTTCATGCAAGCTCATACCCCAGGCGCCGTCGCCGATAACACACACCACCGGGCTTTCAGGTGCGGCCAACTGCGCGCCCAATCCGGCCGGATAGGCGAAACCGGTGTTGCCGAAGGTCAAGGCGGCGATATGCTTGCGGGGCTGCGTGAACTTAAAGTAACTGTTGGCGGTGGAAGCAACGTTGCCGATATCGGTGCAGAGAATAGCATCCGCCGGCATCATGCGGCTGATTTCATACAATACCCGGCGCGGGTTGATGGGATTTCCCTCGACCATGGCCAGATCTTTGATTTCATTTTCCCAGGCTTGCTGCAGTTCTTTGATACGGGCAACGCGCTCCTGACAGACCGGGCGCTCACCGCGGGTGCGCAGCTGCGCCAGCAATTCCGCGGCGGCCAGACGGGCGTCACCGACGATAGGAACTTCCACCGGGTGTCGGCGCCCGATTTGTTTGGGATTGACGTCCACCTGAATGATCTTGGCGTCTTCCGGGAAATAGTTGATGTCGTACTGGGGCAGGGTGCCGAATACCGACAGACGGCAGCCCAGCGCCAGGATAACGTCGGCTTCTTTCATGGCGTTCATGGCTGCTTTGGAGCCCATGTAGCCGATGGGTCCGACCCAGAGAGGATGATCGGCGGGGAAAGCGTCATTATGGAGATAGGATACCGCTACCGGAGCGGTCAGATATTCTGCCAGCGCCGTTACTTCTGCAAAAGCGTCAGCGTCGACTACGCCGCGACCGGAAATGATGACCGGATTTTTGGCCGCGGCCAGAATCTCTACCGCCCGGATGATTTCGGCGGGGTCGCCGGCGCCTCTGGTATTCAGTGCTCTGTACCGGTAGGGTGGAAGGATCTCTTCATTAACTTCGCCGTAGAAATAGTCGCGGGGTACGTCTACGTAGACCGGGCCGCGCTCGGCATAGGCAATGCGGAAAGCCGTTCTCAGCACGTCGGCGGCGCGGGTGGGGTGGGTGACTCGTAAAGCTGCCTTGGTAATGGGTTTGAAAATAGAAAGCTGATCCGCTTCCTGGAAACCGTCCCAACCGACGGTGGAAGATCCGGCGGAAGGACCGAGCACGATCAGCGGGGTATGGGCATGGTTGGCAGCGGCGACACTGGTGACCATGTTGGTGATGCCGGGGCCATTCTGACCGATACAGACGCCGGCTTTGCCGGTGATGCGGCTATAGGCGTCTTCCATGTGGGCAGCGGTTTGTTCGTGGCGCACGGGATAGAATTTAATTCCAGCGGCCGGCCATAAATCCAATATATCCATAAAGGCGGAGCCGACAATACCGGTTACGTGGTTTACGCCTTCCTGCAGCAATACTTCCGTCATAGCTTCACTGGGTGTCATTTTCACTTTGGACATCATAAACCCTCCTTAGTTTTCATTCCAATAGAAAGCCAACTGAAACCCGGATTATTTTACTGCAACCGCCCCCTTTCACAAATTCGGAACCGTGTAAATAAAAGCGCAATCTGGTTCGCAAATTTTCATTGAATTGGTAAAAGGCGACAAAAAAAGCCCTGTGCATAAACAGCTAAACCGCTTATGACAAGGCTTCACTAATCTCTAAATCGCTGGGAAAACTTCCCCGCCTTTTTAATTGTACCCTGGGAGTCTATTCGCTAATCGCTAAAGCTCCAAAGCAAACGCTTTGAATCATCACTGATTAACTGATTCTACAT
>DATMYB010000548.1:0-3404 GCA_035561215.1 Syntrophomonas sp.
AATCGGTACCCCTTGGCGGCGGAAAATTAATATCCGGAATGAGGGCAATGATTGTGCAAATAAATCAGTTGTATTATTTGATTGAAATAAGCAAAACCAAGTCCATTACCCATGCCGCGGAGAATCTGCATGTAACCCAGCAAAGCATCAGCCTGGCTATCATAAGGCTGGAAAAAGAACTGGGAATAACCATGATCAAACGCTCCCATCACGGTGTCTCCTTTACCAGAGAAGGGGAAATAGTACTGGAGAAGGCGAAGAACATCGTCAATCAGTTGGAAGAATTGACCGCCATGTTTACCCCGGAACGGCAAACGCTGAAGGGGGAATTATCCATTTATACCGGCGTTTATGTGGGGATTACCGTCCTGCCGGAACTATTGTTCGGCTTCATGAAGCAAAACCCTAACGTGCACGTAAAAATAACGCAAAAAGGATCCTTGGATATTTTTGAGGACGCCTCCAAAGGCGAATTCGATATTGGTTTTTTCGGCAGATATTATAAAAACGTGAAAAACAACGATAATTGCCATATTCTTTACTACGACAACCTGATCGCTTGTGTCAGCAAATCTTCCCCCCTGGCGAATAACAAAACCATTTCGATGAAGAGACTGCTGACCTATCCACTGGTGGTTTTTTCCGATAAGCAGGAGTTCATCTCTTTTATCGAGGGATACGGCCACCCCAACATCGTTTTGATGGCCAACAACTATTCGATTTTTCAACAGGCCATCATCGAGAATATAGCGGTAGGCATTCACTTGAATCTGGAAATCAATCGCGAAATTGAATCCAGACGAGATGAAATCGTTACCATTCCCATCCGGGACGACTGTAAGCTGGCTTATGGCTGGCTGGTTCCGGAGGATAAACCGATTTCCAAAGTAACACAGGAGTTTATCAACCACCTGAATCATTATAGCCTCTCCCTGGGCCGCTAAGACATAAAAACCGCCGCCTCATAACCTGCATCAAACATAGGATTGCCGACTCTCCCCCCTCACCATGAAATTCCTTGACTTACCTCCCATTTCGTCCGCAAGCAGAACCATACTCATCTTTTCCGAAACGAAAAGGTGTTTTTTGGCTGCCGGCGGGACAATAATTAACTGTGCATATGCCGAAACCTAAAAAAATTACTGTTATCCGGCCGCTCCTTGATTGTGATACGGTATACGTGGCCTCGGCAACCGTTCCAGGCAATGCCCGGGGGCAAGGGACTTCAGCCGTATACGCAAATAACAAACGAGGAGGAGAAGCAATGGAAGAAAGCACAGGCAACCGCTGGGCTATCTTGGCGGCAAGTATGTTGTGCAACTTAATTATAGGCGCGGGCTATTGTTGGAGCCTTTATCAGGTACAACTGCTTGCTATTTTTGATTGGACACCGGCGCAGGTGTCACTGACTTTTACCCTGGTGCTGATCGCATCGCCGGTAACCATGAGTCTCGTAGGCAAGCTGCAGGAAAAGACCGGCCCCCGAAAAATGATGATGACCGGCGGCTTTTTGTGTGGTTTAGGCGTGTTTCTGGCCGGCTATACCAAGTCGCTGGCCTATTTGTATTTGGTTTATGGTGTCGTCAACGGAGTCGGCCTGGGGCTTATTTACGCAGTGGCGATTACCAACACCGTCAAATGGTTCCCCGACAAAAGAGGACTGTCTTCCGGATTGATTACCGCCGCCTTGGCTGCAGGTTCGGTGGTTTTTGCTCCTATCGCCGGCATCTTGCTGAAACATTATGGGGTGCTTTCCGTATTTCAAATCATGGCGGTCATCTATTTTATTCTTATTATGCTGGGAGCCTTCTTCATTAAAGCTCCCCCTGCCGGGTATATGCGGCAGGTACCGGACGCTCCCGGCAAAGCCGGCTTGGCAGAAGAAAAAGACTGGAAACAGATGCTGTCTGATCCAATCTTCTACGTTCTGTATATCATGTTTACAATGGGTTTGGTTTCCGGTCTCATGGTACTGGCCCATGTGGCTCCCATCGGTCAGCAGACCGCCCACCTGTCGGTTGAAATGTCCGCCGCGGCGGTAGCCGTCTTGTCCGCCGGGAATACCCTGGGAAGATTTGTCTGGGGCTTTATCTCCGACAAAATAGGGCGTTATCTCAGTCTGTTCATCATTTATCTGATTTCAGCAGGGTCCATGTATTATTTAGTACAAGCCAGTTCCGTAACCGCTTTCATGCTCACCATTGTCCTAATTGGGTTGAGCTATGGCGGGCTGCTGGGCGTTTTTCCGGCGGTGACCGCCGACATGTTCGGGCTGAAAAATATGGGGACCAATTATGGCATCATGGTATCAGCTTCTTCCGTGGCTGCGGTAATAGGCCCGCAATTGGCCGCAAGAGTGCTCGAAAGCAGCGGGGGCGTTTATGACCAGGCATTTATTATCGCCTCCGTCATGGGATTAATCGGAGCGGTTTTGGTAGCCGCGGTGATGCTGTATCTGAAAAAAAGAATCACGCTAAACCGCCTGACAGATTCTTATTGAGAGCCCCCCTTTTTCTTCCGGCCAAAAAAAGCGCGCTTTGGGGTAAGAATACGGTGCCAAAGCGCGCTTTATGCTCGACTCATGATTCCATTTTAAAGCAAAGACTTCGATTCTATATAACGTCTCGCCATCATCGACGCTTCGGTCATGGCCTCCTGTACGCCCCGGGCGGTGACGGCGTCGCCGATCACATAAACCTGCTCCACTTGGTCTTTGACTGCCGCCGCGATCTGCTGCTCCGGCGCGTAGCCGCAGGCCAGCACGATCCGGTCATAAGGCAGCTGTTCCGTTTGCCCGTCTTGCATCGGCTTGAGGGTCAGTTCCCCGTTCTTGATGGCGGTTACGGCGGTGGCGATCTTCATCTTGACGCCTTTGGCCTTGAGTCCGGACAACAGCGCCAGGCGGGTCATAGCTTCCAACCCTGTGGCCAATTGCGGCATCTGCTCGATGATCGTCACCTTATTGCCGGCGTCGGCCAGGTATTCCGCCACTTCGCAGCCGCTGCTGCCGCCGCCGATGACGGCGATGGTTTCGCCGCTGACGTTGCCGGCGGCCAGCACTTCTTCCAAAGTGAACACCCGCTCCGCTCCTTTGAATAGGACGGGTATGACCGGCCTGGCACCGATGGCCAGCACCAGCAAGTCGGGTTTATATTGAGCCAGCAACTCCGGTGCAAAAATCGTATTAAGATGGACATTGACGGCACTGTCCGCGACTGCGGCCTGCAAATACTCCGTAAATTCAGTCAGGCGCTGTTTGTGGGGCGGAAGGCCGGCTATATTCAGCAGTCCGCCCAGCTGGCCGTGCTGCTCCAGCAAATCCACGGCAGCGCCGGCCCGGGCCAGATTCAGCGCCGCCTCCATGCCGGCGGGGCCGCCTCCGGCGACCAGGGCCTTCCGTCCGG
>DATMYB010000549.1:0-2196 GCA_035561215.1 Syntrophomonas sp.
CACATGATTAAATCAGGCTTTTTGCAGGGGAATCAATCAATAATTAATTGAAAGCAGATATATATGGAATTGATTGTGACCACCACCCAGGCAAAAAAAGAAGATGATGCTGACCTGCAAGCATTTTTGGCGGAAAGCGGCCTCCGGTTTGTGCACCGCGATGGCGGTCTGGCCAAGCTGGCGGAGAAGCACGGGGCGGGCGGCGTTATCGTATGGGGCGGCGACGTACCGGTATTGTATTTTGAGGATGAAAAACTATATTTTCATCCCAGTATGGCTAAGAACCGTATTGCATTTTACCGCAAGCAGCAGCGGCCGGACATTATGATCGAAGCGGCCGGCCTGGAACGGGGGGACAGTTTTCTGGACTGTACTCTGGGGCTGGGGGCGGATGCCATTGTGGCGTCGTACTTTTCCTCTACCGGCCGAGTTACCGGCCTGGAACACCAGCCGGAAATCGCCTATATTATCCGCTGGGGAATGAAACGTTACCGCAATGAAATGACGTGGCTGCAAGCAGCGGTGCGGCGGGTGGAAGTAAAGGCCGCCGATCACAAGGAGTTTCTTCCCGGCCTGGCCAATGACGCTTATGATATCGTATATTTTGACCCCATGTTTATCCATCCGATTTATAAAAGTCAGCCCATTTCGCCCCTGCGCAAACTGGCCGACCACGACCGGTTGGAGTTATCCAGCATAGAGCAGGCTTGCCGGGTAGCCCGCAAGCGGGTGGTGATGAAAGATCTGGCTGAAGGCGAAGAGTTGGAACGGATGGGTTTCCGCATCGTCAGACGCAGCCGTTACAACAAGCTGGCCTACGGAGTTATAGACGTTTGAAGTAGCTGGGTTATCAATATTCTGTGAATCAAGATAGGATGATATGGTTTTGAAATTATTGGGTCTGGTAGGTCCCACCGCAGTGGGGAAAACAGCGTTGTCTATAGCACTGGCGCGGCAAATGGGCGCGGAGATCATCTCCTGCGATTCCATGCAGGTATACCGCGGCATGGATATTGGCACCGCCAAAGCTACCGCTGAAGAACGACAGACGATCCCCCATCATTTGATCGATATCGTCGATCCGGACGTAAATTTTACCGTGGCCGATTATCAGCGTCTGGCCCGGCAGGAGATTGAACGGCTCAATCAAATCGGAAAACCTGCCCTGCTGGTGGGGGGGACCGGTTTATATTATCAGGCCCTGGTGGATGATTTTAATTTCTTCCCCATCGAATCCCGTAATCAGGTAAGAAAAAAGTGGGAAATGATGGCCCAGGAAAAGGGACTGGCGTATTTATTCGAGGAATTGCTGCGGGTGGATGAAAACTATGCGCACAAAGTGGGGCCCAACGACCGCAAACGCATCGTCCGCGCCCTGGAAGTGTGTGAACTGACCGGCGAGCCTTTTTCCAGCCTGCAGTTGAAGAATCAAAACCGCTACGACTTGAGAGTAGTAGGACTGCATCTGGATCGGGCGCAGTTGTACCAGCGGATTGAAACCCGGGTGGACATGATGATGGAGGCCGGGCTGATCCAGGAAGTATCTGGTTTACGAGACAGAGGCTATGATCTAGGGCTTAAATCCATGAATTCTCTGGGATATCAGCAGGTTTACAACTATCTGGAGGGCATGGTCGGATATGGTGAAATGCTGTATGAAATTAAACGTGAAACCAGACATTTTGCCAAAAGACAACTGACCTGGTTCCGCAAGGATCAACGTATCATCTGGATAGATGCCGGACAACAGGAGGATCCATCCCGGCTGGCGGAAAAAATCACCAGAATAATGGCAGGATAAAACCGGCAGGTGTAGAATAATGTACATGATATAATATAATATTGTAATAGCTACATAAATGAAAAGGATGGAGGCTTGAGCTTTGATCAACAAAACCCAGCTGAATTTACAGGACGCATTTCTTAACCAAATCCGCAAAGAAAAAATTCTGGTCACCATATATATGATCAACGGCTTTCAAATAAAGGGAGTGGTCAAAGGCTTTGATAACTTCACTGTTATCGTGGAAATGGACGGACGGCAGCAGATGGTCTACAAGCATGCTATTTCCACGGTCAGCCCCATTAAACCCGTTAGCATAATCAACCTGGAAAACCGCGCCGGAGAAGAATAGAATCTGTTTCTTCGTGTTTATACATTCAACATGACCAAATCAGGTTTTTGCAGTGGAATCA
>DATMYB010000550.1:0-2813 GCA_035561215.1 Syntrophomonas sp.
AATTAAAGAACTATATTGAAGCTGAATAAACAATTGTTTATAAAAAGTTTTAATCGATTAACTTTTTGCCGTAACCTTTGAGCAGCAGGGAATTGGTCACTACCGAAACCGAGGAAAAGGCCATTGCCAGTCCGGCCCATTCCGGAGGCAGCAGTTCTTGAGTCCAGGGATAAAGAACGCCGGCGGCCACCGGGATTCCGATTACATTGTAAATCAAAGCCCAGAAAAGGTTTTGTTTAATTTTCCTCAAGGTCTGACGGCCCAGCCGAATGGATCTTTCCACATCCAGAAGATCATTGCGCACCAATATGATGTCACCGGTTTCCTTAGCCACATCGGTTCCGGAGCCGATGGCAATCCCGATGTCCGCC
The DNA here is from genome assembly GCA_035561215.1 of Syntrophomonas sp. Lineage (GTDB taxonomy): Bacteria > Bacillota > Syntrophomonadia > Syntrophomonadales > Syntrophomonadaceae > Syntrophomonas_B. Next base: position 372 of record DATMYB010000550.1, read on the forward strand.
TGGGCCAGGGCGGGAGCGTCATTGATGCCGTCGCCCACCATGGCTACTTTCAGACCCCGTTGCTGATATTTTTTGATGATGCTGCTCTTGTCCTGGGGCAGGACCTCGGCTTCTATTTCCTCGATGCCAGCCGACTGGCCAATCACCTCAGCCACCTTCTTATTGTCCCCGGTGATCATGAAAGTTTTTAGACCCAGTTTTTGCAGGCGTTTAATCGCCTCGCCGGTGGTCTCTTTGAGCACGTCGGCCAGAGCGATCAGACCGACGGCGCGCCCGTCCAGGGCGACAAACATGGTGGTTTTGCCTGCTTCCGCCAGACGCTGGAAGTCACGCTCCACTGACCGGACTTCAACGCCGTGTTCCTGCATGTGCTTTATATTGCCGATCAGCAGCTTCTGTCCCTGGTAGGAGCAGCTTATGCCATGGCCGCTCTCTTCTCGATAGTCCTGAACGGCGGCGATTTCCAATCCTTCTTTTTGTGCCTGCTTCGTCACTGCTTGTGCCAGCGGATGGATGGAAGGATTTTCGCCGGCGGCGGCAATACGCAAAATATCAGTTTCCGTAAAAGGCGCGGCGGCGACGATATCCGTGACCTCCGGGGTTCCTTTGGTCAGGGTTCCAGTCTTGTCGAAACCGATGATCTGTATGCCGGAGACCGCTTCCAGTACTGCTGCCGATTTAAACAGCAGACCGCGGTTAAGGCCAACTCCGCTGCCCACCATGATGGCCGTCGGGGTGGCCAGCCCCAGCGCGCAGGGGCAGGCGATCACCAGTACCGCCACCGCGGCGGTAAAGGCGAAAACAAAGCTGCTGTCCAGACCGGCATACCAAATCAGGAAAGTGATCAGAGACAGGCCGACTACGGTAGGGACAAAATAATTGGCAATGGTATCGGCCAGGCGCTGAATCGGCGGCTTGACCCCCTGGGCCTCCTCCACCATTTTGATGATGCCGGACAGCACCGTATCTTTGCCGGTTTTGGTTATTTTCACGCGGATATTTCCAGAACGATTTATGGTAGCTCCGACTACCGGGTCGCCGACTCCCTTGTCGACCGGAATGGACTCTCCGGTCAGCATGGATTCGTCGATGCTAGCCTGGCCTTCCATAATTTCGCCGTCTACAGGTATTCTCTCCCCGGGTTTAACGACGACCAGATCACCGATTTTCAGGTCGGCCGCCGCCACTTCTTTTTCCTGGCCGTCGACCAGCAAGCGGGCTTTGTCCGCCTGCAACTCCAGCAGGCGTTTTAGGGCTTGCCCGGCCCGCCCTTTGGCTTTAGCCTCCAAATATTTGCCGAAACGCACAAATGTAATCAGCAAAGCCGAAGTATCAAAGAAATTCGGGCCGGCAAAGAAAAGATCAGGAAAGAACATATTAATCGTAGTCATCAGACTGTAACCGTAAGCAGCGGTTATTCCCAAAGCTACCAGGACGTCCATGTTGGCCAGACGATTTTTTAAGGCGTAGTAAGCGCCACGGTAAAAGGTCCAGCCGGCTGTGAATTGAACGATGGTAGCCAGCGCAAGAATCGTCCAGGTCAACGCGCTGGTCATGGGAAGATACATCAGGGGCATAATCGGCAGTGCCAGAACAGCGCTGAAAATCAGCCAGTTGCGTTGAGTGACGGCATTGCGGTCATCGTCATCTTCATCCCGGTTTTGCAGGGGAATATAGCCGGCGTCTTTGACTTTGGCAAAAATGGTAGGCAAATCGATCATTTGCGGATCAAATTCCACCGTCACTGTCTCATTGGCAAAGTTGACTGCAGCCCGGTTTACACCGGCAGCGCCCTGGAGTTTTTTTTCGATCGTCAGCGCGCAATTGCCGCAGGTCATGCCGCTCACCTTAAACTGCTGTTTTTGCCCGGCGTCAGAATGCTGTTCGTCGCCGTGATGGTCGGCATCATTTATAAAGCACACCGGTTCCTCCGAGGTAGCATCAGTGGCATCAGCATCAGTCCCATACCCGGCTTCGGCAATGGCGGCCCGTATCGCGGAAATATCAAGTTGTTCGGGATCATAATCCAGACCGGCCTTGGCATCGTCCAAGGACACCTGTACGCCGGCTACCCCCGGCAGATTCTCCAGCGCTGTGGTCACCCGCCGCACACAGTGTTCGCACGACATGCCGGTGACCGGAATATCTATCCTGGTCAGAGCTTTAGCTTTTATCGTATCAGCCATAAAACCGCCTCCTCAATGCTGCTCTGCTAACCATGAAAGCCTGAGTCGTCTGTAACACCTAAAACTATAATTCCCGCCGGCTACATTCTCGCATGGGTGCGTTGTCGTCGATCGCAATACGTCCAGTATTGCTTCCTCCTCCGCCTTCCCCTGCGAGAATTTATCTCGCCGGATAAAATGAACTTTTAGATGTAACAGACTACTAGTAAATATTGCGATAGCAGGTATGAAGCGCGAAAAAAGGCTGGACCTCGTC
>DATMYB010000551.1:0-2738 GCA_035561215.1 Syntrophomonas sp.
GGGAATGCTAATTGACCCTTCTACTACCGCCCGCAGGGGCGGGTTTTTTTTAATAATTTATGGTCATGCAACAGACAAAGATCTGTGAAGGAGAACTCAGAATCAGGTAAGCAAATTAAAAACGCAACTTTTATATAAATCAAGCGGGAGGTTATATGTGTGGCATACTCCATATTTGCAGGTACCATGGCGGACATGACCTATGAAGAAGTCGAGCTGGCAGCAAAACGGAAGGCCAGTGTACTATTGCCGGTTGGGGTGATTGAAGGGCATGGCCCTCATATGTGTCTGGGAGTAGACACGTATTTGACTTATGCCCTGTGCCAGAAAGTCCTTAACAACTTGAAAGAAAAGGGGCGTTCTACGCTGATAGCACCTCCTTTTTATTGGGGCATTAACCGGGCCAATGATGCATTTGCCGGATCCTTCACTGTTAAAAGGAGTACTATGTCTGCATTGCTGCTTGACATAATGGCATGTATTCGTCAGTGGGGATTGGGTCCGATTTTCCTTGTAAATATTCACGGTGATATTCATCATAATCGGGCATTATTGGATGCAGTAAAAGATGCTTATTGCAGGCACAAAATTGAAGCTGGTTTGCTCTTGCCCGACTTTTTAAGCCCGGCCTGTAAAATAAGTGGTTCGGAAAACTACATTCTGGTTTATAAAATGCAAGAGTTCGAGGCTATAGATGGATATGCCGACATACATGCCGGGGCAATGGAGACCGCCTGGATGCTCAACAACTTTCCTGAACTGGTCGATATTGATATGATTCCCAGTTTGCCATCTTCGCAGACGAGTGCAAGTGAATTAACCATATGGGCAAAAGGCGGGATGCCGGCCAGGAGAGTTTTACCAAAGGCCTATTGCGGGGACCCGGCCAGCTATGATCGGGTCAAGGCCCAGGTTTTTGAAAAAACTCTGGTTGAAGAAATATCGAGGGCCATAATTAGCTACCTGGACAAAAATGCCGTTAAATAATCGGTCTTTATGATTCTTCCCAACCAAGGCTATTTTTGTGCCTTGCTGAACACCCTGAAACCTAAAGGTTAACTGAGAAACATATTGTAAACATGGAGGCAGCCATATGATCCAAGAAATTCTACCAGACCTATTTTTACTGGAAATTCCCCTCCCGGGAAACCCTCTAAAAGTCCTTAATTCCTATCTAATCAAAGGCGCTAAAAGACATTTGCTTATTGATACCGGTTTTAACCGGCCGGAATGTCTGGAAGCCCAGATAAACCATTTAGAGTATTTGAAGCTCAATTGGTCCGATATCGACATTTTTATTACTCATTTTCATGGAGATCATTCCGGGCTGGCTTTTACGCTTGCTCATGCAAAATCCGCGGTATACTGCAGCAAGGTGGACGCCGATATTATCCAAACGACTATGAGGCCTGATTACTGGCAGAAAACGGATCTTTTCTATATTTCGCACGGTTTTCCCGCCAGGTGGCTGGCCGAGCAGCGCAATACCCTGACCAACTATTTTGCCGGGGATGAAATGACATTTGACTATGTAATTGAAGGCGATGTTCTTATATACGGGAAATACCGCTTAACTTGCCTAAGCACACCGGGGCATACTCCCGGCCATATGTGTCTTTACGAACCAGAGCAAAAGTTCTTACTGGGAGGGGACTTGCTTCTGGCCAACATAAGTTCTAACATTACCGCGCGCTACAATGTAAAAGATGCGCTCGGTGATTACCTTAACAGCCTGGGGAAAATAGACGCAATGGATATCAAGCTGATTATACCAGGACACCGAACACTTATATACGATCACCACCAGCGAATCGTCGAACTGATGAATCATCATAAACACCGGCTTGATGAAATTCTTACCATACTTCGACAAAAACCTATGAACGCTTACCAGGTCGCCTCCCAAATGCACTGGGATGTTTCGGGCGAATGGGAACAAATCCCCCGCTTTCAGCAGTGGTTTGCCACCGGCGAAGTTGTTGCCCACTTGGAGCATTTAGCTAATCGGAGAATGGTAGATAAAGAACACCAGGACACCTGCCTTATGTACCGTCTGATATAAAGCAGACTGAGGTCTGTATTTCGATTATGTTTGGCAGTGCGGTACTTGTCGATCTGGGTAAGTAAAATGCTATGTTTTAGTCGAAAAAAAGAGAAAAAGATTCTACTTTGGGAGACTTGTGACCGAAATAACATACGCTTATATAGAAAACATGGGTTTTTTAAGTCATGAATAGACAGAGAAAGAAGCTGGCATGCAAATTGCTTTATAAACAGTTAAAGCAAAGGTAACGGGTAACGGAACAAGGGGGGTCAGTTCGTGAAAGGAGATCAGACGCTAAATGGAAATTGTGTAGTACCGTATATTGTTGACGATCCCAATATCGCAATCATGGCTGTTGACAGTAAAAGCAGGTTAGTCTATGTCAACGGCACCTATCTGAGGGTTATGGGCTTCAAAAGAGAGGAAATAATAGGCCGGCATATAGAAGATATTGTGCCTATGACGAAAACTACCCAGGTATTAAAAACCGGTAAGGCCGAAAAGGCTTATTTCATACCGCTTAATGGCCAGAACACTATTGCCACTTGTCATCCGGTGATAAAAGAAGGTAATATAATCGGCGTTATTGGCCGCAGCCTGTTTCTGGATATGGATGATGCTCATTTGGTAACCGCGATGGTCAATAAGTTGGATGATGATGTTCGTTTATTCCGGGAAAGAGAGAAGCATATCG
>DATMYB010000552.1:0-2867 GCA_035561215.1 Syntrophomonas sp.
GCAATATCGTTTTCCACACTATTTTCACCAGGCGAAGATTTAATAACGGCACAAACCCCAGCGGCACAGGCAGCAAGTCCAGTAACCAAAACGCCTAAGTACATCTTTATGTTTATTGGAGACGGAATGGCAGCCGTACAAGTGAATTCAGCTCAAATTTACGGCGGAACTAACAAACATAATCAAATGGCTTTAGACAAAATGAATTTCCAAAATTTTAAGGCGGTTGGATACCAAACCACGCAAGATGCCACATCCTTTGCCCCTGACTCTGCATCTACAGCCACTTCTCTTTCCTCAGGATTTAAAACCTGGAGCGGAACCATTGGATTAAAGCCGGTGGGAGATAAATCCGGCAACATACCGGAAAATGTTAACGAGGCCCAAATTCCTCAAACGATTGCTGAAAGACTTAAAGCAGAAAAGGGCATGAAGATTGGTATTATATCAAACGTAACCATCAACCATGCCACACCGGCAGCTTACTATGCTCATGTAGCTTCAAGAAATGACTATTATGATATTGCTCTTCAAATGGCAGACTCCGGCTTCGATTTCTTTGGCGGCGGAACCATCAACCAACCTACCGGAAAGAACAAGGATCAAAAAGACGCTTACCAGATCATGGAAGAAAAAGGCTATGAAGTGGTGAAAACCCAAGAAGATATCTTAGCCCTTAACAGCAAATCAGGGAAAGTATATGCAGTGACTCCTGTCGTTCAAGACAGCGGCGCCATGCCCTATGCCATAGATAACCAATCAGGCGATTTAACGCTGGCCGATTTCGTCAAAAAGGGTATCGATGTTCTTGACAACGAAAAAGGTTTCTTCATGATGGCTGAATCAGGAAAGATAGACTGGGCAGGTCATGCTAATGATGCCAAAGCAAATATTAGTGATGTTATCGCCTTTGAAGAAGCTATCCAAGTAGCTATGGATTTTGCGAAAAAACATCCCGCAGAGACCCTTATCATCGTTACCGGGGACCATGAAACCGGCGGTATGACAATTGGTCAAGCAACAACGAATTACGATACCGCATTCCATCTTTTAGAAAACCAAAAGATGTCTTATATAGCATTTGATGCTTTACTCGATAAGATGATAGCGGATAATCCCCAACTAATATTTGATGATGTAATGCCGGTGATAACGGAAAACTTTGGTCTTTTTAACAAGACTACCGGTGATATCAGCCGCTCCGGTAATCCAAGTTATATGACCTTAGAATTATCCGATAGAGAAGTGGAAAGACTTAAAACCGCTTTTGCCGAAACAATATCAGCTACGCCTACCGATAACGAAGAAACCGATTTATTATATGGCGGATATAATCCCCTTTCAGTAACCTTAACCCATATTTTAAATAATAAAGCAGGAATAGGCTGGACATCCTATTGGCATACAGGAGTACCCGTTCCGGTATATGCAACCGGTGCAGGTGCGGAACTATTTAACGGTGCCTATGAAAATACAGCAGTATACGATAAATTAGTAGCAGCTACGAAACTTAATTAGTAACTTCTAAAGTACAGCTCCGAATTTTTAATAGAAGAATAGCTAAAACAAGGCTGAAAGTTGTTTCAGCCTTGTTTTAGCGAAAGGAGTATCCCTTGAAAAAGTTATTAAGGAACGTGCACCGCAAAGAAGCTGTTTTTATCATGGCTTTTTTGATAATGGCGGCAATTCTGGCCATATTGCCGACCGGATTTCAAAAGCAAGAATATCGGTTTACCGAGGGTGTCCGAGCTAAGGTTATTTCCGTTAATAACATGGGTATACACGGTTCGGGAATTATTAAATTAGGCGATCAAAGTGCTGTAATTGAGATACAAACCGGTTCCCATAAAGGAGAACAGGTTCAGGCTAATAATATGCTTACCGGCAGCTTAACGGTGGATAAGATTTTTCAAGAAGGGGACAAAGCTTGGGTACTGATTGGCTTCAATGAGGATGGCGAGATCAACTTTGCCAATATGATTGATCATTATCGTTTAGATAAAGAAATACTTTTAATCGGGTTCTTTGCCCTGGTCATCATAATATTTTCTGGCTATACCGGAGTCCGTACCTTGCTCTCTTTTGTCTTCGCCCTGCTAAGCATCTGGAAAATTCTCATACCGGCCATGCTGCATGGTTATCATCCATTACTGGTTGCCCTAATTGTCGGTAATGTACTGACGATTGTTACGCTTCTGTTAGTGGCCGGCTTTTCTAAAAAGGCATATGCAGCCATTATCAGTGCTGTGATTTGTTCCTTGGCAACTTGTTCTTTGGCAGTGATTTTTGGTAATATCTTCAATATACATGGCGCTGTAATGGAAGGCGCCGAATCCCTGTTATACGCAGGATTTATGAATCTGGATCTAACTTCCATCTTTCAAGCGGGGATATATCTTGCCAGCTCAGGAGCCATCCTTGATCTGGCTATAGATATTTCGTCAGCCTTGGAGGAAATTGTTAAAAACAGCCCGGGGATAACTAAGTCAGGACTTGTGAAATCAGGACTTACTATTGGAAAATCCGTAGTTGGCACTCAAACTACTACCTTGTTACTGGCTTATATGGGCAGCTATATAACTGTTATGATGGTGTATATGGCTCAAGGAACGCCATTGCTGAATATCCTTAATTCAAAGCCGATAGCAGCTGAAATATTGCATACCTTCGTAGGCTGTATTGGCCTGGTTTTGGTGTCGCCTTTAACATCTTTGATATGTGGATTTATGTTTGCCGGGGACCTGAAAAAAAGGCTGTATAGTACCTCTTTGGTTTCTTAATGCAGATGACATCTATACACAAAGAATTTAATGGACGGACCCTGTTTGCGGGGTTCGTATTTTTTATGGTTTGGTCAGCCATAAATG
>DATMYB010000553.1:0-3149 GCA_035561215.1 Syntrophomonas sp.
GCTTAATGTATAGGAAATTCTCTCGATTGCTGCCGCCTTCATTCCGTCCTCTTCCAGTTGCAAAACTACTCCTTGCAAGTGCGCCGCACCTTCGGCCACCTGGAACCGGCTCGGTCGCGCATTTAAAAAGCGCTCTATAACCGGTTCCTTGGCCATGCCCAGGATCGAATCAATGGGTCCGGTCATGCCTAAATCAGTAATATAAGCGGTTCCTGCAGGTAGAACCCGTTCATCTGCAGTTTGGATATGGGTGTGGGTACCCAGCACGGCTGATACCCTGCCATCCAAATAATAGCCGAAAGCAACCTTTTCCGAGGTAGCTTCGGCATGAAAGTCAACGATTATATAATCGGCGCCATCGCCAATTTCCTGCAAAACCTCATCCAAAGCCCGAAAAGGGCAATCCAGCGCCGGCAGAAAAACTCTGCCGCTGGCGTTTATGACCGCGATATTTTTATTAAACCCGGCTTTAAAAATATGCATGCCCTGTCCTGGACAATCGCCGGGATAATTGATGGGCCTAATCAAACGCGGTTCATCATCAATAAATTGAAAAATATTTTTATTATCCCAAACATGATTGCCCATGGTCAGGCAATCAATCCCCGTGCCCAACAACTCGTCCTTGACATCCAGGGTCAAGCCGCGACCGCCGGCTGCGTTTTCAGCATTGGCGATGGTAAAATCTATGTCATGTCGGCTCTGGACCCAACTGAGCAGGCTTTTTAATATGCCCCGCCCGGGCTTGCCGACAATATCACCAATAACGAGTATATTCAAATCACAATCCTCCGTCGATTGGTCAGACAAAACATTTTCCCCCGGTCCCGATAAGCAAAAATGTTATTGGACGTATCGTTTCTGGGTCTGATGTTTTGCATCACTCGATTCTTGATATCGTTAAACGCCTTGTTCTGCAAAACCGCCTCGTCTGTTTCCCGTAATAACATATTGGAAAATTCCAGCCGTGCCAGTTTAACGTACAGGTCTATCTCTTCCTCAGTCAAGGTAAAGACGTCCCGACATAAGGTTAAAATACTAATATTGCCTTGATTGTTAAAGTTTATTCCTATTTCCGCCGTTTCTTTTCCCCTCAGTTGGTGCAGCATTTTTATAGCGGCGGTTGCCTGGCGGCAAAATGACTGTTGTTTAGGTGTGTCGATACAGTCTTTAATGATCATTTCAATCTCGATGCTATTTTGTCCGGCTCTATATTGGGCGGAACTTATTTCGGAATTGCGAATAAAAGCGGATATTACTGCTTCCAATCCAACGTCTACGGTCATACCTTTTTATCTCCTCTGTTTCATATCCCGTTTATCTTCGGCATTCACGTGCTCAATTCCTCCCCTGGCGGTTTGGTAAATTTAAGCACGACAAAAAACAAAGGGCCCGCAGGCCCTTTGTTGGCAGTAAGATTATTTAGCAAATTCCACCGAACGGGTTTCCCTGATTACCATTACTTTGATCTGACCCGGATAATCCAATTCCTGTTCAACTTGCCGGGCGATGTCTTTGACCAGGTTTATCGCTTCCAAATCATCAACTTCATCCGGTTTGACGATAATCCTAATTTCACGGCCGGCTTGAATGGCAAAGGATTTTTCCACTCCCGGGAACGAATCGGCCAGATTTTCAAGTTTTTCCAGACGTTTAATGTAATTTTCCAGGGTTTCTCTTCTGGCCCCCGGACGTGAGGCTGAAATAGCATCGGCCGCCTGCACCAGCACCGCTTCGATAGTATGCGGTTCAACGTCGCCATGGTGGGCTTCGATGCCGTGAATAACTTCCTTGCTCTCGCGGTATTTCTTGGCCAGATCTATGCCGATTTCGACATGGGGACCGGCCACTTCGTGGTCTACTGCCTTGCCGATATCATGCAGCAGACCCGCCCTCTTAGCCAGAGCCACATCCACATCCAACTCGGCAGCCATAACTCCGGCCAAATGCGCAACTTCGATCGAATGCTTAAGTACGTTCTGACCATAGCTGGTACGATACTTTAATCTGCCCAGCAATTTTATCAATTCAGGGTGCAAACCGTGCACGCCCACTTCAAAAGCAGCTTGTTCGCCTACTTCCCTTAACTCTTGATCGACTTCTTTTTTGGCTTTTTCCACCATTTCTTCGATCCGGGCGGGATGAATACGACCGTCTGAAACCAGGTGCTCCAGCGCCAGACGTGCGATTTCACGCCGTACCGGATCAAAAGCGGAAAGAATAACGGCTTCCGGCGTATCGTCAATAATCAGATCAACGCCGGTCATGGTTTCAAAAGTACGTATATTCCGTCCTTCACGTCCAATAATACGGCCTTTCATCTCGTCGTTGGGCAGGGCCACGACGGATACTGTCGTCTCGGAAACTACATCGGCCGCACAACGCTGAATAGCCAGGGAAACGATATTTTTTGCTTTTTTATCGCATTCCTCCTTGGCTTCCGCTTCCAGCGCTCTGATCATTACCGCCGTTTCCTGACGTATCTGCTGTTCTACGTTATACAACAGCAATTCTTTGGCATCTTCCGGGCTAAGTCCAGACAGGCGTTCCAGTTCTTTCAACTGTTGGGTTAAGATCAGCTGCAAATCCTGCTGTGTCTTATCGATATCCTTTTCTTTTTCAAAAAGGTTGAGTTCTTTTTTCTCAATGTTCTCAGACTTTTTCTCAACCAGTTCCTCTTTTTGCAGTACTCGTCTTTCGAGGCGATCCAATTCTCTTCTTCTTTCCCGCAGATCTTTTTCAAATTCCTGACGGTTGCGGTGAATTTCATCCTTGGCCTCCAGAAGCAACTCCTTCTTTTGAGCCTCCCCCTCTTTTCCCGCTTCTTCTACGATCCTGGACGCCTCTTCCTCAGCAGACCCGATTTTGCTTTCCGCAAAGATCTTTCTTAAGTAATAACCGGCAGCCACCCCAACTGCCAATATCACTATACCTATTATCAAATTTAACCACGAGTCTATCCTATTCACCTCCCTTTATTATTTATTAATGAAAACAGAAAAGCCGAGCACACTACCCGGCTTTAAGCATTTCCTCACTATTCATTGTTTCCCGGCGCCTGAAATATCCCTCGAATTCCCTTGAGGAGCTTTGGTTCAGTTACAGGTCAACAACCCACCTAACCTTATACGAGCACCAATATTCAATCT
>DATMYB010000554.1:0-4781 GCA_035561215.1 Syntrophomonas sp.
CATCAAATATCGTGTTTTCTTGTGATGTTGCGGCAATATTCATGCAATATTTTTTCCCTTTTTTTAGCAAACGCATTCTTTGCCTGGAGGATATCCTTCCCAGGAATATGACAGGCCGCCTCCTGTCATATTCCTAAAAAAAGACTACGCTATTTATGAATTTTAAATTGCGGTTTGCATAATTTTTCATCAATGTGATCAAAAACCACGTCCATTTCCAGCCCAATGCACAAATCTTCCGGCTCACAGTCGATAATATTGGCAATAAAACGTACGCCGGGGGCCTCTTCAACATCAATACAGCCAACGATAAAAGGTATTTTTTCCTTAAATTCAGGGAAAAACGCCTTATGAACAACTGTCCAGCTAAATAACTTACCCTTGGGCACAACCTCGGCCCATTCAAATTCGCCTTCACATTCAGGGCAAATCAGGGTCGGATACCATTGCCAACCGCCGCACTTCTTGCAACGGGGAAATCTTAATTCCTCATTGCGGCATGCCTCCCAAAAGGGAATCAAAGTCGGCCACTCAAGGTCTGGTCGTGAAAAACTGTCTGTCCCCATGCTACTCCCCTCCCAGAATTAATGTCCCCTGATACCATCCGCCGAAGCCCGATACCAGAGATACCTTCGCATCCTTTACCTGCGCTGCTCCGGCTTCGCCTCGCAGCTGCTTTACCGCCTCAATAACATGAGCCATTCCATACATATATCCCTGGGACAATAATCCCCCATGGGTGTTGAGCGGCAGTTTGCCTTCGAGTTGTATTGTCTCTCCGTTGCCTATAAAGCACGCGCCTTCACCCTTGGGACAGAACCCTAGGTCTTCCAGCTGGAGGATTACGTTGATGGTAAAGGAGTCGTAAATTTCCAGTACGTCAATGTCATCATGACATACGCCGGCCTGTGCAAATGCGATCGGGGCTGTTTTGGCCGCGGATGTGGTCAGCGGATCCTGGGTCTGGGTAAAGAAAAACGGACTGGCCGGATTAAGCCCGGCCGTCGCCATGCCCAGCACTGACACCATTCGCTTCGGAAGATCTCTTGCTCTCTCTGCAGTCGTCATGACTATAGCCGCCGCGCCGTCAGTCATAACGCAGCAATCGAAAAGGCGCAGCGGATCAGCCAACAGCGGTGAGCGGAAATAATCTTCTCTTGTCATCGGTTTGGTCATTTGCGCATTTCCATTAAGAATCGCATTTTTTCGTGTATTCACCGCGATCACAGCTTGTTGTTCCTCAATATTTCCGTATAACTGCTGATAGCGGGTCGCTATTGAACCAAAGTATACCGGCTGTGGGAAAAAGCCAAAGGGAATTTCGCAATTTCTCTTGTACAAGTCTTCCTGATGAATTACTCGTGGAGACGAGTTCGCCTTTTCCGATACCTGGTTAGCGCCTATATAGAGTAAAACATAATTGGCCTGACCGGTTTGCAGAGCCATCTGGGCAAGTTCCATGGCGTTTACGACTCCGGCCCCCGCATCCATTCCCGCTATCGCCCTGTATCGAAAATCAGCGTGAGTAAAAAATTCAAACTCGTTAATATGAAGATCGGTCCGTATTCTCGGCAGAACCACCCCGTCGATATCCGACATCTTCAAACCTGCATCATGAACGGCCCGGTACGAGGCCTGGAGCAGTATCTCTATAGTGGTCATACCGGAATTACTGGAATAAGTTGTCTCTCCGACGCCAACTATGGCTGTTTTTCGGTTCATTTTCCAACCTCCCTGGTTTTGAACTTTGCAAGCATCAACTGCGCCAGGCTAGACGAGGGGATCATAAGGGAAAACATCATTGGAAATATCCAGCTTGTAGAAGCTGCTTTTCACCGCCGGTATAAAAGTTTCCGCTATTTCCTCCGCCGTCCAGCCTGTGTTCTGGACTACATTGCGAATCGGGCGAATCTGCGAGAAAAGCACGAGTTCATTGCCCCGCACGGCAAATATCTGCCCCGATACCTCCTGAGCCTGATCGCTGGCCAGATACACTACCAACGGAGCAATCTTTTCAGGAGTCATTTTCTTAAATTTTTCTATACGGGCTTGAATGACAGGATCATCGCTTTCAATCGTTCCAACCAAACGGGTATAAGCAAATGGGCAAATCACGTTGGCAGTCACATTGTATTTGGCCATATCCAGAGCCGTATTCTTGGTTAGCCCTACAATACCCGCTTTAGCAGTACCGTAATTGACCTGACCAACCTGGCCGATCAGACCCGTGGTGGAGGTGAAGTTGATTATTCTGCCAAACTTTTGGTCCCTCATATATGGAGCGGCCGCCCTGGTCATTGACCACGCCCCTTTGACGTGTACTCTGATCACATCGTCAAATTCTTCTTCACTCATTTTAAACAATATACGATCTCTAAGAATCCCGGCATTGTTTACAACCACATCAATTCTTCCATAGTTTTGAATAGCCGTTTCGATTATTCTGGTCGCTCCCGGCAAAGAATCGACAGAATCGAAGGATGGTACTGCCTCTCCTCCCGCTTTTTTGATCTCATCTACAACCTGTTCCGCTACCATTTGATCCCCGCCCTGTCCATCAGGACTTCCGCCCGGATCGTTAACCACTACTTTCGCTCCATACTGTGCAAACATTAAGGCTATGGCCCTGCCAATGCCGCGTCCGGCTCCGGTAACAACCACCACTTTATCTTTAACCATCAAATAATACCTCCAGAAATTTAGTAATGTAATTTTAAACCGGCAAGGGCATGTACAACTCCATGCCGGTTTGGTTTCGAAATCCCCATGGGCAAGCATCCGGCGCTTCCGCCGCATCTGTTCAGTGTTGAGACGTCAAGCCCTTTGTTGAAAAGATACTGCGTCTTTAGCATGAAATCAGTGCGGCCAAGCTGCTGTTACTTCAATTGCTTAATTCAGGCTGCGATGCTATGTTATTTAACCCGGATGCCGACCCCTGAGAATTCAATTGCGAATCATGGATAGGGATTTCCTTCGTCCAGGCTACACAATCTTAGCTTCGGCAGCTTTAATAAAAGGCGCCATTTTGGACAGTTCAATTTTGCCGTTAGCATTCATCGGGAAATCTTCCAGCGGCATAATCTCCACCAAATTGGGAAGTTTGAATCCAGACAAATACTGTCTGCAGAATTCTCTTAATGCTTCTCCGGTTATCTCGTCCGCAACAGCTACAAAAGCGATTGGGGTTTCCCCCCATTTGGGATGCTTGGCTCCTACTACCACTGCTTCCTGTACCGACGGATGCATCTTGAGAGCGCGCTCTATTTCAGCAGGATATACATTTTCCCCGCCAGTTTTGATCATGTATTTTACTCTCGTAACAAAATCCAGGGTACCGTCAGGATTGCGTCTTAAGCAGTCGCCGGTGTGGAACCACCCGTCCCGGAACACTTTTTCGTTCTCCACCTGGTTATCCCAGTAGCCGCTGAACATCATCGGGGTACGTATAACCAGTTCCCCTACCTCGCCATCCGCCACATCATTGCCGTCAGGATCGCACAGGCGCACTTCGCAGGCCAGTCCCTCGGCCTTGGACAGAGCATTATACTTGGCTCCAATCGGAATTACATTGTTGGAAAAGTTGTGCGGGCCAATCTCGGTTAAACCATAGGTATTTAAATAAGGCGCATTTAAAAGCGTAGTCAATTCCGCCATTTGCTCTACCGGGACCAAATCCGCCATGGAACCTACCGCTTTTACGCCGACTATTTTAGTGTCTCTCTTTTTAATTTCGTCGATCAGACGCTGCAGCATACCCGGAGCCATAGCCAGCCAGCCGATTTTATACTTTGTTATTACGTCGACATATTTTTCCGCGCTGTAGCCATCGTGGAATATTACTCTGCCGCCAAAGGAATGGGTGGCAAACATTTGATCTACAGAGGCCACATGGAAAAAAGCCCCTCTGGCAATAAAATTGTCCTCCTGGTCTATATGCAGAAGGCGCTGATACTCCGCCATGTTATAGTTAACCCTCATGACCGACGAGCGCTGGGAAATGGTCGCTCCTTTGGGTCTTCCGGTAGTTCCCGATGTATATACAATAAAATAGGCGTCTTCTTCGTGCAATTCGATCTGGGGTTCTTTTACGTCCCCTTCTTCAAGGAGTATGGAATATGCATAAGTAGGCAGGCCAAAATCTGTCGGTCCAACATCATCCAGCAGAATGACTCTCTTAACAAAGGGCAGTTTTGGGAAAATATTTTTAAACTTCTCGAAATAAGGCTGAGCCACTATAATTGTTTCCGGGGTAATAACCTCAATCGCTTCCTGTAACTCAAGCTCGGTATATTTGTCATTACAGAAACCGATAATCCCTCCTATTTTAGCAACAGCATACATGATCTGAGCGCATTCCACCCGATTGCCGGACAGGGCCGATATGCGCTGCCCCCGTTTAATTCCGATTTTGTCCATGCTGTTGGCCAGCCGGTTGACATCCTCATTTAGTTCCTTAAAAGTCCATTCTTTGCCTTCCCACTCAACTGCTATCCGTTCAGGAGTCAGTTTTGCCTTTTTTTTAACGATATCACCGACAAACTTCTGCTTGGCTTTCCACATATTTTCCCTGACTGGTCCCGGATTAAAGTTAGGTTCTAAAATCATTATTCTTTTCCTCCTCCTCTGCTGCTTGCTTCAAAGCGCTGTGGATTTTTTCATTATGGATTTTTATGGTTGAATAAACATTTTTGCTGTAACCGCCTGAAAAACTCAACCCATACTCAATACTGACGCAATATCTCCTCCCACAAAATTGTAAGTAATATTAGCTCCCGGCAGCC
>DATMYB010000555.1:0-7965 GCA_035561215.1 Syntrophomonas sp.
TTATTCGACCTTGAAAGTGAAAGAAGAGTTTTGTCCGCCATGCTGCATGCGGAATCTGCTTGCATCGAAGCTTACAACAGCCTGAAAGCGGCCGATTTCTTTTCCCCGCTGCACGTAACCATTTTTGAACTGACCACCAGCCTGTTTGAAAGGGAAGTTCACCCTACTTTTGTGGAATTGATCAAAGAGGGACACAGCCTGGGGGTTATCACCAATCAGCGTGACATCGATGAACTTGGCTATATTGCCGAGCATTACATCGAAGACGAGAATATCGCTTATTGGATCAAGCGAGTCAAGGACAAATCGCGTTTACGCAGATTCGAGCTGTTTTTGCGCAAAAATTACCAGCTATTAAATGAAGAAATGGATCAGGATGTTGAACAGACGCTGATGATGGCGGAAGAGGAACTGACCAACCTGACCGCGCTGGAAATTGACGACCGCATCGACAGCCCCGCCGATCTGGCCCGGCTCGGTTATGAGGAGGTGGAAAGACGGTTCCTGCGTTATAAGGAAATCAAGGAATTGCATAAAGGTGTTATTCCTTTGGATGGGTTGCCCACCGGTTTTGACAGTCTGAACAAAGTTACGCTGGGATATAAGCCCGGCGACCTGATCATCCTCGGCGCCCAGACCGGTCATGGCAAAACTTCTTTTGCGTTACATACGGCATCAGCCATAGCGGTTAAGGAAAGATACAACATTGTCTATCTGAATACGGAAATGAGCCGCGAACAGATCGCCCTGCGCTGGGGTTCGATATTATCCGGCATTGAACACGAGCGGGTACGCAGCGGGGAAATAAATGAATCGGAGCTGTCCAGGATACTAAACGCTTATTCTCAATTGGGAGAAAGCGGTTTTTACTCGTACCCCTGTCCCAACCTGACCCCGGAAAAAACCGTTTCCATTGCCCGCAAGTTCAAGACCCAGAAGAATGTGGACATGATGATCATCGACTATGTGGGGCGCATGGAAAAACAAGATCCCAAATTGCAGGAGTGGCAGATATTGGAGCAAATCGTCAAGACCCAAAAAATGCTGGCCCAGAACCTGAAAATCGTGGTCATGTGTCTGGTCCAGTTGAATCCCGACGGGAGCCTGCAGGGAGCTAAGCGCATGAAAAACGAATGCGACCTGATGCTGAAGCTGACACCCATCAGCAAAGAAGAAATGGAAGAAAGCGAAGAGCTGAAGAAGTACGATGTAATGCCCAATTATTCCATTTATATTGATAAGAACCGCGACGGGCAAAGCGGTATCAGGATACCGATATTATTTGACCTTAAGCGTCAGATCATGATGGATGTCAAAAGGGTTTCGATATAATGGCAGGAATGATAATGACGGGAATGGATAAAAATCTTAAAAAGATTTATGATGCAACTTCTACTATGATATCAAAGTTGCATTTTAAGCAAGCGTCCCTCAGCCAGGAGGAAATGTATTTTTTACTTTCCCTGCTGGATAGAGTCATACGGGGCAGGAGCAGCGGCGATTTTTTGAATTGTCTGCGGCAATGGCAGACAGAGGATTGCGATCAGGAAATAGATGAGATTATCAAGGCCAGCATATTGCCCTTGGATCTGGATGACGAGGCCGCGGTTCAAAAGGCCTGCGCCCTTATTTTAGAGTTAATAAATTATAAGAATGATGGTGAGAATGACTAAAACAGTAAAACAGGAGGATAAACAATTGGACGGTTCTTGGATTTATGAAAAGCACACCGACGATTACGGCGTCAATTGGAAGATCGACCGCTTCCTTTACAAAGGCAATACCGAGTTTCAGGAGATTGCCGTGGCCGAGTCGAAACGATGGGGCAAAATGCTGCTGCTGGACGGAGTGGTTCAGACTACCGAAAACGATGAATTTATGTACCACGAGATGATCGCTCATGTGGCCATGCATTCTCATCCGGCCATTAAAAACATATTGGTTATCGGCGGCGGTGACGGCGGTACTTTGACGCAACTGATCAAGCATCCTGCGGTGGAGCGGATCGATCTGGTCGAAATCGACGGACAGGTAATTGAAATCAGCCAGCGCTATTTCCCCGGCTTTCAGCCCGGTTTTTCCGATCCCCGCACGAATATAATCATTAAGGACGGAATTGAATACCTCAAAAACTTCGACGGCAAAGACGGTAAATATGATCTTATCATCGTGGATTCATCTGACCCCGCCGGCCCGGCCACCGGCTTGTTTACCAGATCGTTTTATTCCTCGGTATACGATGCCCTGGGGGATGACGGCATGATGGTGGTGCAATCCGAATCTCCACTTTTTTATGAGGATATGTTTACTTCCATTTACAGCAATATATATTCCGTTTTCAGCCAGGCTTATGTCTATACGTGCACAATTCCGACCTATATCAGCGGTCCGTGGACTTTTACCGTCGGCGCCAAGCAATATGATCCCCGCTCCATCATAACGGATAAGCCGGTATTGGCAGGCCTGAAATATTACAATCGCGAAGTGCATCAAGCCGCCTTTGCGTTGCCTGAGTTCATTAAGAATATGTTGATGGAGGCCCGTGGTTAAGCTATGATGCTGGCCGATTGCGATTACCGCCATCCCGATGTCTGTGCCCTGATTGCCGCCGCCTTGAGCGTTTGCCGGACGGATACCGAAGCCATGCCGATATTCGTCTGCATCGGTTCCGATCGCCATCTGCTGGATTGCTTCGGACCCCTTACCGGCACCATGCTGCAGGATAGCATCCCTGGGCTTACGGTGTGCGGAACCCTTGACCACCCCCTGCACGCCCGCAATCTTACCAAAGAAATGATGCTGATTAAAAGACAATATCCCGGCAGAACCTTTATTGCCGTCGACGCTGCGGTAGGCGAAGCAACGGAAATCGGTCGCCTCCAACTCCGCCTCGGGCCGGTGCTGCCCGGCCGGGCGATGGCTAAAAACTTGCCCGCCGTCGGCGATTATTCCCTGACTGCCATCGTCGGCAAACGGGGAGAAAACATAACCTCCGGCCAGGAATCATCACCGGGCTTTGCCCCTGTTTATCATATGGCCAAAGTCGTGCGGCAAGCCGTGGAAAGTTGGTATTCTCTGTATCAGCAGTAGCTATTTTACGTTGCCACTGCCGGGCGCATATGATATTATCATTGTAAATTCAGCAGTATTTCCTCTCACTCTGCGGAAGGAGAGGTTTTTTGTTTGTAGGTTGGTAGGTTGAAAACGAGGAGGATGGTTATGAAAGAGTTGATGATAGGTAATGCGGCCATTGCCCGCGGCGCCTATGAGGCGGGAGTTACCGTTGCCACAGCTTATCCGGGAACCCCCAGCACTGAAATCGTCAGCAGTTTTGCTGAATTCCCGGACGTATACGCCGAATGGGCCCCCAATGAAAAAGTAGCCCTGGAAGTCGGCGCCGGCGCCTCTATTGCCGGAGCACGCACCCTGGTTGCCATGAAACATGTCGGTGTGAATGTTGCCGCCGACCCACTGTATTCATTTTCCTATACCGGTGTGAACGGGGGACTGGTGATCGTCTCCGCCGACGATCCGGGCCTGCATTCTTCCCAGAATGAGCAGGACAACCGCGGTTACGGCAGATTTGCCAAACTGCCGGTGATTGAACCTTCCGACAGCCAGGAAGCCCTGGACTTCACCAAATTGGCCTTTGAAATCAGCGAACAATTCGATACGATGGTGATGCTGAGAATAACTATGCGGCTGGCCCATTCCCAGACCATGGTAGAAACCGGCGAAAAATTGGATGTGCCCCTCAAACCTTATAAGAAAAATGCTGCCAAATATGTGATGCTGCCCGGATTTGCCAAAGGGCGCCACGTGGAAGTAGAAAAGAGTTTGCAGCAACTGCAGGAATACGCTGAAACCACGTCTTTAAATAAAATCGAAATGAACGATAAAAGCTTAGGTATCATTACCAGCGGCGTACCTTATCAATATGTCAAAGAAGCCTTCCCCAATGCCTCCATATTAAAACTCGGTTTGGTAAATCCTTTGCCCCAGCAACTGATTAAAAATTTCGCCGCTCAGGTGGACAAACTGGTGGTAGTGGAAGAACTTGAACCGGTCATTGAAGAGCAAGTGAAAGCATGGGGAATAGAAGTAACCGGCAAAGATCAGCTGACCTTGTTGGGCGAATACAGTGCCGAATATTTGCAGCAGCAATTAGGCGGCGTTCCTATGCCGTCCAGCTTCAATCTGGACAAGCAGGTCCCGGCGCGTCCGCCCTTGCTGTGCGCCGGCTGTCCCCATCGCGGCGTATTCCATGTCCTGCGCAAAATGCGTTTGGTGGTTACCGGAGATATCGGCTGCTACACCCTGGGAGCCATCAGCCCCCTGGAAGGCATAGATACCTGCATTTGCATGGGAGCCAGCATCGGAACCGCCATGGGAATGGAGAAAGCCCGCGGACCGGAGTTCGCCGCCAAGACGGTGGCCGTCATCGGTGACTCTACTTTCGTTCATTCCGGCATCACCGGGCTGATCGACGTAGTATATAACGGCGGGACATCCACCATCCTGATTCTTGACAACGATACCACCGCCATGACCGGACACCAGGACCATCCGGCCACCGGCGTTACCATTACCAAACAACCTACCAATAAACTTGATATTCCGGCATTGGTTCAGGCTATCGGGGTGAAAAACCTGCGCGTGGTCGATCCGCTGAATATCATTGAGCTGGAGGGAATCTTGAAAGAAGAACTGGCACGACGGGAACCGTCGGTCATTATCTGCAAGCGTCCCTGCGTACTGTTGCCGACCACGGCTAAACCGGATCACGAAATATATATCGATTCCGATACCTGCACCGGCTGCAAGTCATGCATACGGGTCGGCTGTACCGGGCTGACCTTCCTGGAAGAAGAGAAGATAGCCCAGATCACCGACAACTGTATCGCCTGCGGACTGTGCGAGCAGGTCTGCAAATTCGAAGCGATCAAACCAAAGGAGGCGTAAGGCTATGCAGGAAGAAGTTACCAACATCTTGATTGTAGGCGTCGGGGGACAGGGCACCCTGCTAACCAGCCGCATCATCGCCCAGGTAGCGGTACAAATGGGGTATGACGTTAAAGTGTCCGAGATCCACGGTATGGCCCAGCGCGGCGGCAGCGTGGTATCTCAAGTCCGTTACGGGCAAAAAGTTTACTCGCCGATTATCAAAAAAGGCGACGCCGATATTATCCTGGCTTTTGAAAAAATCGAGGCCGCCCGCTGGCTGGATTATTTAAAGCCGGACGGAATGGTAATAATAAATAACGAACGGGTCAATCCGCTGCCGGTAATGAGCGGCAAAGAAAAATATCCCGATGATATTCACGAGAAAATTACCAAGCTGCTGCCGAAGACAGCCATCATCAACGCGACGGAGATCGCTGCCCGCTGCGGCAATACCCGCGCCGCCAACGTAGTGCTGGTGGGGATGCTCACCGCTGCCGCCGGTTTCCCGACGGAAGAAGTGGAAAAAGCTATCGCCGCCATTGTACCTGCGAAAGCGCTGCAGGTAAATATCAGCGCTTTCAGGGAAGGATTGGCAGCCGGGGCATAATCGATTATTATATAATTAAATTAGTCTGCGGAACCGAACGCTGGCAGTTTCGTCGGTCCATCTCAGTGTAATGCGAGACCGGGCCGGGTGTTGTTGTTAACCGTAATACATTCAACCGTGGGATTGCAGCCTTTTACATTCGGTTGGAAATTTTCCCGGCGGATAAAATAGACTTCTAGGTCTAGCAGACTAATAGTGAGCAATTGAATTTTAGGGTAAAAACGAAGGAGGATGGGACAGATGAGTGATAAAGTAAAGATTCTCGGTTTTAGCGGCAGTCTGCGCAAGAAGTCGTTTAACACTGCCGCCTTGAGAGCGGCACAGGAATTGGTACCGCCGGATGCGGTGCTGGAAATTGCGGATCTGTCTCAGATCCCCTTCTTTAACGAAGATCTGGAGGCAGAAGGCATTCCGCAGGCAGTGGTTGAGTTCAAACAAAAAATTGCCGCCGCCGACGCCTTGTTGCTGGCTACCCCGGAATACAACTACTCCATTCCGCCGGTCATGAAAAACGCCCTGGACTGGGCCTCCCGCGGCGCCGACAGTCCCCTTAACGGAAAGCCCGCCGCCATAATGAGCGCTTCACTCGGCATGTTCGGCGGCGCCCGCGCCCAATATCATTTGCGCCAGGTAGGTGTGGTGCTGAATCTGCAACTGCTGAACAAGCCGGAAGTATTTATCATGAACGCCTACGAAAAATTCGATGAGAACGGCAAGCTGACCGACGAATACGCCCGCGGCGCCATCACCAAATTGCTGCAGGCGCTGACGGATAAAGTCCGGCAGTAATTACAATCGCTTCCCGGGCCCCTGATGCAAGAGACAGCCTCCGGGCGCTGACTGATAAAAGTTATTTCATTATGATCGGGCGCGGTTACTTGCAACATTGGGTAGACAGATGGATGATTGGTTGGTTAATCCGACCAAGGTTTCAGGGTCAGCATCTGAAAGCTTTTAAGCGGTAGCTACGGAGTCAATTTTCCGTCAATCATATTCACATATTGCTATGCTTATTCCTCGCCTGAGTTGCGAGGATTTTTCTTAACGGATGAAATCCGTTTTAAATGTTACAGGCCAGTAGCTTCTTCAGGAGGGAAATCGATGGAATGTTACGTGGACGGGATCAGTCATGGGGGAGAAGGCGTAGCCAGAATAGAGGGCAAAGCGACTTTTATTCCCTATACCATCCCGGGTGAGACGGTAGACGCCGAAATTGCGGAAGAAAAGCCCAACTACCAGCGCGGTCGTGTCAAGGCGATAGTTTCACCTTCACCCGACCGCGTCAAACCGCCTTGCCGCCATTTTTACAATTGCGGCGGCTGCTCTTATCAGCATGTGGCGTATCCGCGCCAACTGGAACTTAAACAACAAACCGTAACCGATGCGCTGTACCGTATCGGAGGGATCGACATAAAAGTCAATCCCGTTATTGGTATGGACAACCCCTGGCATTACCGCAACAAAGTGGAATGGCACGCCGGCATTGTAGCCGGACGGGCTGTTCTGGGTTACTATATTAATAATAGCCACGATTTGATTCCCATCGATGATTGCCCGCTGATCAGCGAAAAGATGCAATCCTGCAGCCGTTATATAGCCGATCATTACCGGGAACTAAACCTGCCCGACCAGGGCGCAGTTACCGTGCGTCAATCTTCCCTCGGTCAGCTAATGCTGATCTTTCACGGCACCGGCGCCAGTAAAATCGATTTTCCTCAACTGACGGACAGGATTGAGGTTGATTCCGTTTTCAGCCTGGAGCGGGGAAAGCTCCGGCATCATTACGGCAGTAAGAGTCTGGCGGAGCAACTGAGCGGTCTTGATTTTGAGATCTCTCCGCTGTCTTTTTTTCAGGTGAATCACCAACAAACCGAAAAGATGCTGCAGCTCATCAAAGCCTACGCCGGACTGCGCGGCAGCGAAAACTTGCTGGACGCGTTTTGCGGTACCGGCAGCATGGCTTTGCAGTTGGCCGGCAGCATTAAAACCGTAACCGGAGTGGAGAGCCTAACCGCCGCCGTGCAGGATGCTGAAAAAAATGCCGTCATCAATCACATCTCCAATTGCCGTTTCATCAGCGGCAAATGCGAGCAAATCATTCCCGCGCTGAAAGAAAAATTTGACGTAGTCGTCCTCGACCCGCCCCGCAGCGGCTGCAAAAAAGCATTGATCCAGTCCGTAATAAACATATCTCCTCGCACTATCATCTATGTCTCCTGCAATCCCGCCACCCTGGCCAGAGATTTGGCGCTGTTCAACAATACTGCTTATACGATAGAAACAGTGCAGCCCCTGGACATGTTCTCGCAGACAGGGCACGTTGAAAATATAATTCTGTTGCAAAGAATGAGTACTTGATAAATAAATCTCAGGTTGATCTAAAGAGTATTGTGAATAGAACATATGTTTTGTAT
>DATMYB010000556.1:0-4095 GCA_035561215.1 Syntrophomonas sp.
GAGGGAGAATCAATGTGTTTTAGACCACCACAAGTAAACAAACCAATTAAGTGTCCGGAGTGCAGCGCTTATAATCGACCCGGTTCAAAACGATGTAATAAATGCGGCGCCGAATTAGATATGATAGCCTGCCCGGAATGCGGAGTGAAACAGCCCGCGGCCAATATAGCCTGTAGTAATTGCGGCTTTAATGGAAAGCCCGGGTCCGGTGATCCGGCAAAACGTAAACAATCATAGGGAAATCCAGTGTTGGTGGCAGGCTAAAATCAAACCGCATTTCAGCGTAAGACAACCGTCATTTTTATCAGACGATTCGAAAAACACTGAGAGGATTTTACATTTTGGACCGTTTAACAGTTCAGCCGAATTTTAAGATTTTCCAGCAAACCCTGAAAGGAGATGAGGCTTGCATTTTAACGACGTTATTATGTTTGGTCAATCCAGTCGTTTAGGAAACCTTTAATTAAGGAGGGAAAAAGATGTCGGAAAACAATGAGGTAAAAACTTATTACAAGAGCTTAGGATTCTGTTCTTTCGGAATGGGTTCCAATGCATCTGAAATTGATGTTAAGGATGGCAAAATAATCCGTACCCGTCCTCTGCAAATCGATAAGAGCTACCGTCGGGAGGACCTGAAGCCCTGGAAGATCGAAGCCAGAGGCAAGGTTTTTGAGCCGTCTTATAAATCCGAAATACCACCGTTCAGTTATGTATATAAGAAAAGGGCCTATTCCTCAAACAGGATTCCTTACCCGATGAAAAGAGAGGATTGGGACCCCAATGGAGCAAGAAATCCTCAAAATCGCGGCAAAAGCAAATTCGTCCGCATTTCCTGGGACGAGGCTACGGATTTCATTGCCTCTGAGCTAAAAAGAATCAAAGCGAAGTATGGACCATATTCGGTATTTGCCCAGGCCGACGGCCATGGAGAAACCAAAATTATCCATGGTCCTCACGGTTGTCAGACCAAACTTTTGGAACTGCTGGGCGGTTATACTGTACAGAATCGTCAGCCGGACAGCTGGGAAGGTTGGTATTGGGGCGCCAAGCATATGTGGGGCCAGGATCCCGTAGGTCAGGGCGACATGGGGAACATGCTGCTGGATATAGCCGAAAATTGTGAAATGATGCTCTTCTGGGGGGCCGATATAGAAACCACTCCTCATGGCTGGGGCGGGCAGTTCAGCAGCAGATACTGCAACTGGCTGACGGAACTAGGCATAAAACAAATCTATATTTGCCCGGATGTAAACTACGGCTGCGCCGTGCATGCGGATAAATGGATCCCCGTACTGCCGAACACCGATGCTGCTCTTCATCTCGGTATTATCTACACCTGGCTGCAGGAAGATCTCTGGGACAAGGAATTTATCGCCACCCATGCCGTAGGCTTTGACATATTTAAAAAATACGTTTTAGGCGAAGAAGACGGCATCCCCAAAACTCCGAAATGGGCCGAACCCATTTGCGGTGTGCCCGCCCGGACCATAAAGGCGTTAGCCAGAGAATGGGCCAGAGTTGCTACCACCATTGCCCATTGCAACGGCGGCTCCAAAATTCGTTCCACGTACGCGACCGAGCCGGCCAGATTGGAAGTTGCGTGTCTCGCTATGCAAGGAATGGGGAAACCCGGCAGCGGCTGGATGAAGTTTATTGAATGGCAGTTCTTTGGTCTGAACAGTCAGATGCCTGCTCCGGAATCAGAAATTATTCCGGACTTGGGGGCCGCCTTCCAAGGTTGGTTCCTGTCGCCCTCACCGTCTTTTATCCCCAAGACCCTGGTACCTAAAGCGATACTGGGGGACTATACGGATGAAAATCCGCTTACCTGGCAAGGTCTGACCCTGGCGGGCGTCCCGCGGGAAGACCAGTTTTTGGAGTATCAGTACCCCATTCCCGGTGCCAAAGAAATACACATGATCTGGACGGACACCCCCTGCTGGACGGTCTGCTGGAATGGAGGCAATTCAATGATCGACGCCTTGCGCAGTCCCAAAATAGAGTGTGTGGTGGCACAGCATCCGTGGATGGAAAATGATTGCCTGTATGCCGACATTATTCTGCCCATCAACACCAAGTTCGAAGAAGAGGATATCGGCTGTGATACCTTTGGCGGAAACTTTAACCTGGTATTCCATGAAGGACGTTGCATTGAACCGATTGGCGAATCGCTCAGTGACTGGGAGGCCGTAGCAGAAGTAGCCAAAAAATTGGGACTTTACGAAGAATACACCCAAGGACGCGATGTAGAAGCCTGGATAAAGGTTGGCTTTGAAAACTCGGGGATTCAAAACAAGATCGGTTATGAAGAATTTAAAGAAAAAGGGTACTATGCCGTACCTGCCAAAGAAAACTGGCAAGATGCTCCCCGGGGATTCGAATTATTTTATAAAGACCCCGAAAATAATCCTTTGCTGACGCCCAGCGGTAAGATCGAATTCTATTCCGAAGAGCTGGCCACCCAATTCCCGGATGATGAAGAACGTCCTCCTTACCCCAAATTCATTCCTTTTGGCGAAAGACATCAGGAGAGTTTGCTGCATCCGCGTTCCGAAAAATTTCCGTATCTTATGGTATCCAATCATCCCCGCTGGCGGGTCCATGCCAACATGGATGATATCTCCTGGCTCAGGGAAATACCTACCTGCAAAGTGACCGGCCCGGATGGTTATCAGTATGAACCTCTCTGGATCAACCCTATCGATGCGGAAAAATTGGGGTTGCAGAACGGCGACGTGGCGAAAATATTGAATGATCGCGGTTGGGTACTCGGCGGGGTTTATGTTACGGAAAGAATCATGCCCGGGGTGGTCTATCAGGATCATGGGACGCGCCTGGATCCTATCGTATCGGGTGAGTCCGACCGCAGCGGATCAAATAATCTTATTTGCCCCACCGAAACCACCTCCAAGAATGCAGCCGGTGAAGTAACCAGCGGGTATCTGGTTAATGTAGAAAAGGTTGATGTATTTGCACTGGCCCAAGCATACCCGGAAGTTTTTAACCGCACCTATGAGGCCGGCGTAGGTATATGTCTTGAAAACTGGATAAAGGCAGGTGTTAAATAATGAAAGTTTTTATCGTCGATCAAGAAAAATGCAACGGATGTTACGGATGTCAGCTGGTATGCAAGGACGAGCACGTGGATAATGATTGGATGCCGATTGCCAAACCGCAGCCGGATACCGGACATTTTTGGATGAAAATGAATGAGACTGTGCACGGCCAGGTACCTAAAGTGAAACTGGAATACAAGGCCGTTCCGTGCATGCATTGTGATAATGCCGCCTGCATGGACGCCGGTGACGAAGCGGTTTATAAACGGGAAGACGGTCTGGTGATTATCGATCCTGCCAAAGCCGAAGGAAGAAAAGACCTGGTTGACCGTTGTCCTTATGGTGCGATCTATTGGAATGAAGCATTGAACCTGCCGCAAAAATGTACCGGCTGCGCCCATCTGGTTGACGAAGGCAAACCGCCGCGTTGTGTCGAGGCCTGCTCGGTGGGTGCGCTGCGTTTTGGAGAAGAAGCCGACTTCGCGGATGAAATTGCCCGGGCGGAGGTCATGTTCCCGGAAAAAGGACTGAAACCCAGAGTGTATTATCTGAATGCGCCCAAACTCTTTGTATCCGGTGAAGTCTATGATCCGGTACTGGACGAATGTCTGGAAGGCGCGGTAGTTACGCTGACAGACACCGAGACAGCAAAAACATGGCGACAAACGACTGATAACTTTGGTGATTACTGGTTCAAAAAACTTGAGGGCGGCGTTTATTCTCTTACAGTAGAAAAAGCAGGCTACCAAATTTTTGCGATCAATGAGATCAAGGTTGATAAAAGTTTAAAAATGACTGACATTGCTTTAAGCAAATAGTTGCTTCATCTCTGTCCGCTCCTTATCCCTGCTCTTCAAAGGGCAGGGATAGGGAACCTATCAGCGCTACGTTTATTAGCCGGCAATATCGTTAGGCTAGCGGTAGAATTGTTCGATAAAGCAATATGAATATGTTACCGTCGGGTTAAATGATCAATTCCCAATTAGCACTGTCTAATTGGGAATTTCACCGTCACTGCCCCATACCCGGCTTGCCCAAT
>DATMYB010000557.1:0-5379 GCA_035561215.1 Syntrophomonas sp.
CTAAATGAGTCAGTAAAAAAGGCAGCGTGAGCTGCCTTTTTTTATTATGGAAAAGGCAGTGCAAGCTGCCTTATTTTACTGGTTGTTTTCCTGCCGGGAAAAGCAAAATGACGGGCATAATAAGACAAAATGAACCGGGAAAGGAAATAAACCATGAATAGCTTCTTTATGCAATACGGAGGAGTTTTATATTTAATACAATTGTTTTTTGCCGTCGTTATCGGCTTGTATTTCTGGAATCTGCTCAAATCCCAACAGAAGGGCAAGACCGTAATGGTGCACGAATCGGAAAAGGAAAGAAACCGGTTACGGGAAATGCGCAATATAAAATTGACCGAGCCTTTGTCCAGCTTGAGCCGCCCCAGTTCTTTTCACGACGTGGTGGGACAGGAGGAGGGAATCAGCATCCTGCGTTCCGCTTTGTGCGGGCCTAATCCCCAGCATGTGGTCATATACGGGCCACCGGGAGTGGGTAAAACGGCTGCCGCGCGCTTGGTATTGGAGGAAGCTCGTGAAAATCCGCTGTCGCCCTTTAAGTCCGATGCCAGCTTTGTAGAAATGGATGCCACCATCTGTCGCTTTGATGAACGTAACATTGCCGATCCGTTAATCGGTTCCGTACATGACCCTATTTATCAGGGAGCTGGCTCTATGGGAGCGGCCGGCATTCCACAGCCTAAACCCGGGGCCTGTACCAGAGCCCATGGGGGGGTGCTGTTCATAGATGAGATCGGAGAACTTCATCCCACCCAAATCAACAAACTGCTGAAGGTTCTGGAAGACCGAAAAGTCATGCTGGAAAGCGCTTACTATACCGAACAGGATAAAGTCATTCCGCCGCATATACACGACATTTTTAAAAACGGGCTGCCGGCCGATTTTCGTTTAATCGGAGCTACCACCCGCACCCCCGAGGAACTGCCTCCCGCTATCAGATCACGGTGTCTGGAAATATTTTTTAAACCCTTGGATAAAGACTCCATTTTGAAGATCATCAGCAATGCCGCCCAAAAAATCAACATGGAAATCAACCCGGACGCCCGGGAAGAAATAGCCAAATACGCCGATAACGGACGGGAAGCGGTAAACATCGTGCAACTGGCGGCCGGCATCGCCCAGGTGGAAAAACAGGAATCGATCTGTCTGGCGGTTATTAAAAAAGTTCTCAACAACGGACGTTTTTCTCCCCGCTTGGATATGAAACCCCGGGAAACCCCTTTGGTGGGAGTGGTAAACGGTCTGGCCGTATACGGAGCCAATGTCGGTTCCTTGATTGAAGTGGAAGCGGCAGTGATACCGGCGGATAAAGGCGCAGGCAAATGGACCGCTACCGGCGTAATCGAGGAAGAGCAGATCGGTTCCGGAGATAAAAGCTATCGCCGCAAAAGCATGGCCAAAGGGGCGGTGGAAAATGTCATGACCATCTTGAAAGTTCAATTTGGATTTAAAATCAAGGATTTTGACCTTCACATCAATTTCCCCGGCGGCGTTCCGGTAGACGGGCCCTCGGCCGGAGTGGCCATGGCCACCGCCATATACTCTGCGCTGCGAGGGATACCGGTTGATAATTTACTGGCCATGACCGGAGAATTGTCGGTGCACGGGCGGGTAAAACCGGTAGGCGGCGTAATGAGCAAAGTGGAGGCGGCCCGCAACGCCGGCGTAAAAAAAGTTTTGATTCCCCGTGATAATATGCTGGACATATTCAATGATTTCCCCGATCTGGAGGTAGTGCCGGTGGGCGATATAAACGAAGTGTTTGCCCATGCCTTGCTGGAAAATTAAAATATAATACAGCTTGTGGCCGGCTGGAACGGAATTTACTTAATCTGCTCCGCCGGTCCTTTTATTTGGTTTTCTTGCGCCGCTTCGGTACATATAGTAGAATTAACTTGCTTAGGAGGTGTTTATTTATATGATCGGGAATGATCCCATGAATTACCGCGAAATGCCCATGCTGCCCCTCAGAGGACTGCTGGTTTTCCCATATACAGTCATACATCTGGATGTCGGCCGGAAAAAATCCATTAATGCTATTGAAGAAGCCATGTTGGGCAACAAGGAGATATTTCTGGCTACGCAAAAGGAGGCCCAAAATGACGACCCGGCTGAAGAAGACGTATATGCGGTCGGTACCGTTGCCGAAATAAAGCAGATTCTTAAAATGCCGGGAGGTACGATGCGGGTGCTGGTGGAGGGAATTTGCCGCGCCCAGGTGATAAGTTACGTCGACGACACCGGTTATATAAAAGTCCTGATTGAGGAATACCGGAACGAAACGGCGGAGAAGAACCCCGAACTGGAGGCTTTGACCAGGACGCTTATCTATCAATTTGAACAGTATGTGCGCATGAGCAAAAAAATTCCGCCGGAAACCGTGGCTACGGTGGTGGGCATTGAAGACCCCCATCGGCTGGCGGACGTAATCGCTTCCCATCTTTCATTGCGCGTCAACGAAAAACAATCCATTCTGGAAGCCCTGGACATAAACGCACGGCTGAACGCCCTGTGTGAGATACTGGCTAGGGAAATGGAAGTTTTGGAACTGGAGCGCAAAATAAATATCCGAGTACGCAAGCAGATGGAAAAAACCCAGAAGGAGTATTATCTGCGGGAGCAGATGAAAGCGATCCAGAAAGAACTGGGTGAAAAAGACGAACGTGCCGCGGAAGTAGAGGAACTGCGCGCCAAGATTAAAGAGGCCCAGTTGCCGGACGAGGCTTTCGAAAAAGTCAACAAAGAATTGGAACGGCTGGAAAGGATGCCGGCCATGGCTGCCGAGGGAGTGGTGGTCAGGAATTATCTGGACTGGGTTCTGTCTCTGCCCTGGTCAAAAGAGACCCGCGATCGGCTCGACCTGGATATGGCGGAAAAAATACTGGATGAAGACCACTATGGTTTGGAAAAACCCAAAGAGCGCATACTCGAGTATCTGGCCATCCGCAAACTGGCCAAAAAAATGAAAGGGCCGATCCTATGCCTGGTGGGCCCCCCCGGCGTCGGCAAAACTTCGCTGGGTAAATCCGTGGCCCGCTCTTTGGGCCGGAATTTCGTCCGCATGTCCCTGGGTGGGGTAAGAGACGAAGCGGAAATCCGCGGCCATCGCCGTACTTATATCGGTTCCATGCCCGGTCAGGTTTTACAGAGCATCAAGAAATCCGGTTCCAAAAACCCGGTATTCCTGCTGGATGAGATCGACAAGATGACCACTGACTTCAGGGGAGATCCAGCCTCAGCTCTGCTGGAGGTGCTGGATCCGGAGCAAAACAATACGTTTACCGACCATTACCTGGAGATCCCCTTTGATCTGTCCAAAGTGATGTTCATTACCACGGCCAACTCCATCTATAATATTCCCCGGCCGCTGCTGGACCGGATGGAGGTCATCGAACTGTCCAGCTATACGGAAGAGGACAAGATGCCGATTGCCATGAACTACCTGATCCCCAAGCAAATCAAGGAGCATGGCTTAAAGCGCGGCAATATCAAATTTTCCGAGGAAGCCGTGCGCAAGATTATCCGCGAATACACCCGGGAGGCGGGGGTTAGAAACCTGGAAAGACAAATTGCCTCCATCTGCCGCAAAGTAGCGCGGGAAGTGGTCAAAGATAAAACCATCAAAGTTAATGTTGATACGGACAGCATAAACAAATATTTAGGAACAGAGAAATTCCATTACGGCAGAGCGGAGAAGGACGATCAGGTCGGTGTTACCACCGGCTTGGCCTGGACCGAAACCGGCGGCGATATTTTATCCATTGAGGTGGCGTTGATCAAGGGCAAGGGCAAACTTACCCTTACCGGCAAACTGGGAGATGTAATGAAAGAATCAGCCCAGGCCGGGTTGACCTATGTCAAATCCAAAGCCGAAGAATTGGGTATCAGCCTGGAGGTACTGGAGAATTACGACATCCATATCCATGTTCCCGAAGGAGCTATTCCCAAGGACGGGCCTTCTGCCGGCATTACGATGGCGACTTCTCTGGCTTCGGCTATGTCGGGCCGGAAGGTGCGCAGCGACGTGGCCATGACCGGTGAGATTACCCTGCGGGGGCGGGTACTGCCTATCGGGGGCTTAAAAGAGAAGTCCCTGGCTGCACATCGCGCCGGCATCCATAAGATCATCATACCTTACGAAAATGAAAAAGATTTGGAGGACATTCCTCCCCAGATAAAAGATAAAATGAAGTTTATACCGGTCCGGCATATGGACGAAGTGCTGGCGGAGGCGCTGGCAGCCGAGGTAACGGAGCCGCCCCGGTCTTAAAGAGCGGCTTCCTTCTGAGGGAACCGGTCTGCCCAAACGAAGGCTGACCGGCAACGATCTATACGAGGTAAATTTAAATGCTGGTAATAAAAACGGCGGAATTTGTAAGTTCATTTGTGGATGTGAAAAGCCTGCCCAGTGACAACCTGCCGGAAATAGCGCTGGTAGGCAGATCCAACGTGGGCAAATCATCGCTGATTAATAAAGTAGTTAACCGGAAGCACCTGGCTAAATCAAGTTCCACCCCCGGAAAAACCCGGCTGATGAATTACTATTTGATCAATTCCGCTTGGTATATGGTGGATCTGCCCGGCTATGGCTTTGCCCGGGTATCCAAGGCAGAACGCGACAAGTGGGGCAAGATGATCGAGAAATATTTAAGCGGCCGCCAGCCACTGCGCGGAGTCATTCAATTGCTGGATATCAGGCATCCGCCTACCGAAAATGATATCGTGATGAAGCAATGGCTGGAGCACTACGAGATACCGATCCTGTTGATTGCTACCAAGGCCGACAAAGTATCCCGCAATGAAAAAAATAAAAACCTGGCCGTTATTCGGAAAGCGCTGGCCTTGGAGCTCGATCAGACCCCCATTACTTTCTCCGCTGAAAACGGCGAGGGGGTAGACGAGGTCAAGGAAGCGCTGGAAGAGATATTGCATCCTCCCGAGCCAGAGATGTAAGAATAGTAGTCTGTAACACCTAAAACTATAATTCCCGCCGGGGTGCGTTGTCGTTGATCGCAATACGTCTAGTATTCCTCATTCCTTCGCCTTGCCATGTGAAATTTTTTCTCGCCGGATAAAATAAACTTTTAGACGTAACAGAGCACTAGTCACCAAAAGAAGGAGACAGAAGCAAGAGCAGGTTCAGGTTCTTTTGCTTCTTTTTTTTGTTGTCTGCTATAATGACAAAAAATAACCCATGAGATTTAGTACTCTGTCAACCCTAATTCCACAATTCCTTGTCGGTTAAATTTCTGCATGGCTACGTTGTCGTCAATCGCAATACGTCCAGTATTGCTCAATCCTCCGCCTTGCCCTGCAGAAATTTCCCTCGACAAATAATATGCAGACTTAGGGTTGACAGAGTACCAGGGCATCCTGGACGCT
>DATMYB010000558.1:0-3414 GCA_035561215.1 Syntrophomonas sp.
AAATACGTGTCCGATGGTCATTATTGATAAATAATCACGCCTATAATCTGTATTTCACAACGGACAATGTCTCGAATCCCGGACGTTATTTTTACTCTTTTTCTTATTCGCACGGCCCCATCATTAGTTGCCTCCTGCAGCGCCATACTCTCCATGCTTCCTTTGCTAACGGTGACAGAACGCTCGAAGGACAAGGCCGCCTTAATTTTTTTTATTTGCGCTTCCACTTTTACCGGCACACAATCATTATTTGAAATCCGTACTTATCCTGATTCCAACAGCCAGTTAGAGGAAGCTTACCTGACTGACAATCTCCCGGTTGATAATAATCGACTCGATCTTTGTACGTTGGTCTTCTTCGCGTATGAGTTCGACTTGCGAAATAAACGACCCATCCGCCTGCGGCTGCTTCCAGCTTGCAATATAACCGGCTACCAAAGCATACCTTATCGTACCTGTACCGCAGCAAGACGTATCCACCTCAGCGTAGCCCACGACATATAGTACCTCTCTGCCCTGAAAGGGCAATCGTATCTCATGGGTTATGGTGTAATAGCCGCTTATCGTCTTATGTTCTTGATTAAGAATTTCGTGCTTATAGCGTTCCAGCATGAACCTGGCACCTCCCGCGCAAACGGCTGCAAATCTGATTGAATACTTTCATTGGGCTCTGGTTGCCATTAATTGTTTTTAACACTCCCGCATGCGCGTAATGCATTATTAACGGCTGTGTCTGCCGGGCATAAACAGCTAAACGGTCAGCCACCGTATCTTTACTGTCGTCACTGCGTTGATACAGTTCTCCTGAGCAGCGATCACATTTGAAAGCTACTTGAGGCGGATTAAATTCGATATGGTACGTTGCCCCGCACTGGCGGCAGACTCTGCGTCCAGTCATGCGCGGTATCAAAACATCGTCAGGCACTTCGATATTAATCGCCGCGTCCAGAGTCCGATGGGATTCTTCTAAAATATCGGCCAAGGCATAGGCTTGGGGGATCGTGCGCGGGAATCCGTCCAGTAGAAATCCGTTCCCGCAATCTGCCTCGGCCAAGCGTTCCTTCACAATACCAATGGTTATCTCATCTGGAACCAACTGCCCCTTCTCCAGGATGGTTCTGACTTTCAACCCCAGTTCTGTTTCCTGTCCAATCGCTGCTCTAAACATGTCTCCGGTCGATATATGAGGGATATTGAACTGCTTAACCAACATCTGAGCCTGCGTTCCTTTACCGGAACCGGGCGGGCCTAAAATAATAACGTTCATCATTTTTCATCTCCTCTACTGGTTTTTATCTCCGGAGGGAATTCTCATACCGAAAAAGGTTCGATAGACAAAAAATATGGCGATCAGCAGGAAAACCGCTCCCACATAAGGCGCAATATCTCTGAAAGACTCGGAAATGGCTATTTCCATGGCCAGTAATCCAAACAAGGTAGTAAACTTGATGATCGGATTTAAAGCTACCGATGACGTATCTTTAAAGGGATCTCCTACCGTGTCGCCTACTACGGTAGCCTCATGCAAGGGAGTGCCTTTTTCCTTAAGGTCCACTTCAACCACTTTTTTGGCGTTGTCCCAGCAACCGCCGGCATTGGCCATAAATACTGCCTGGAACAGTCCAAATACCGCTATGGATATAAGATATGACACAAAAAGCGATACCCGGTCCGCACTGCCGCCGCTGGGAGCAGCCAGACATGCAAATGCCATGGCGAACGAGAACAAGGCGATAAAAATATTGAACATGCCGAGTTGGGCATATTGAGTACAAATCCTTACGACTTCTTTGGATTTTTCCGTATTAGCTTTAACGTTGGCAGCATCATCAAGATTAATGTTATCTTTGATATACTCAACTGCTCTATAAGCCCCCGTCGTAACCGCCTGGGTCGAAGCCCCGGTAAACCAATAAATTACGGCTCCTCCGCATAAGAATCCCAATATAGTGAAAGGATTCAGCAAAGTAAGAATCGTGCCCGGATCGACATTAAGAACATTCCTGATAACCAATATCAAGGAAAAAATCATGGCGGTAGCGCCGACAACGGCAGTTCCGATCAGCACCGGTTTAGCCGTAGCCTTAAAAGTATTGCCCGCTCCGTCATTCGCCTCCAAATAATATTTTCCTTTTTCAAAATCAGGATCAAAACCAAAATCACGTTTGATCTCTGCCGCCACATCAGGCACTTCTTCAATTAAGGACAATTCGTAGACAGATTGAGCATTATCCGTAACCGGTCCGTAGCTGTCGACAGCAATCGTTACCGGTCCCATCCCCAGCATTCCAAACGCAATCAAACCAAAAGCAAAAACGGAGGAATAGCTCATAATCTCAGAGGTTATGGACAGGCTTGCGCAATAGCCTACGAACATGATGACGGCAAATACTAAGCCGATCCAGAACGCGCTGAAATTACCCGCCACCAAACCTGAGAGTATATTAAGGGACGCTCCGCCCTCCCGGGAAGCTTTGACCACTTCAGCCACATGTTTGGAATTAGGGCTGGTAAATACTTTCACGAATTCCGGGATCACAGCTGCCGCCAAGGTACCCAGGCTCAATATCAGCGACAAAGTAACCCAATGGGAAGTCAACGCATTATGGGCAGCGGAACCCGGACCGACAATAAAATAGGTCAGGATAAAGGTAACCGCTATGGAAAAAATCGAAGTAATCCATACTAAATTGGTAAGAGGCGCTTCAAAATCGAAATCGTCCTTAGCCCCAAATTTGGATTCACTCAGGATTCTGTTAATATAAAATGACGCCACAGAACTTATGACCATGATTACACGCATGGCAAATATCCAGGTAAGCATGATGGTTTGAAGCGCAGGCGCAACCGCCAGCACAATAAAGGTAACCATGGCTACGCCTGTAACGCCGTAGGTTTCAAAACCGTCTGCCGTAGGCCCCACGCTGTCGCCGGCATTGTCACCGGTACAATCAGCTATCACCCCCGGGTTTCTGGGATCATCTTCTTTAATGCCAAAAACAATTTTCATCAGGTCGGCCCCAATGTCGGCAATCTTAGTAAATATGCCCCCCGCGATGCGCAACGCGCTTGCCCCCAAAGATTCGCCGACGGCAAAGCCGATAAAGCTGGCCCCGGCCAGTTCGCGGGGAACAAACAGCAGTATTATCAGCATCATGATCAATTCAACGCAAACCAGCAAAACTCCGATGCTCATGCCGGCATCCAAGGCAATATTCAAAAGCTTCAGCGGTTTTCTCTGCAACGCAGTAAAAGCCACCCGGCTGTTAGCCAGAGTATTCATGCGAATGCCATACCAGGCGACGCTATATGAACCTAAAATACCGATTACAGTCCACATTAAGATAAACAATACGGAGCCAATCGACATTTTTTGGAGAAATCCAAAATAAAAAGCGATACATATACCAATAA
>DATMYB010000559.1:0-8074 GCA_035561215.1 Syntrophomonas sp.
CGGACAAGGCCTTGCGTAGGCAGCGCACCGGAACGGTCCGGACACATGGGGCCAGCCTCATAAGGATTATTGCTGTCGATCATTTTTCCTTCTTTATGAACCGTAACCGAGATTCCTGCTCCAAGATGAGCCACAATCAAGCGGAGATCTTTATAGGCACGTCCCCATTCCGCTGCCATGCGCATGGCAACAGCCCTGCAATTAAGCGTATGGGCAAGGCTGTTGCGCGGCAATTCCTTTAGACCGGAAATGCGGGCCTCAGGTCTATATTCATCCACCGATACCGGATCGACGATAAACAGCGGCAATCCGTATGGGGCTCCCAGGTCCCAAGCTAAGGCGGCTCCCAGATTGGCTGCATGTTCCCCATGCTCCGCCTTCTCCAAATCGCCGATCATCAATTCATTGATGTAATAAGTTCCCCCGACTAAAGGTTTCAATATCCCTCCGCGGGAAACAATGGCATCCAGATCGGAGATTTCAATCTTGTTTTCCGCCAGCCATTTTCGCAGCAATCCCCCCCTGTATTCGCGCTGTTCATAAATTCGGTTGAAAACTGCCATTTCGTCGGCGCGGTGTTCGATTGTCTCACTAAAGGTTTTATCATTGTTTTTGAATAAAGCCACCTTGGTTGAGGTGGCTCCGGGGTTGATTACGAATACCGTCGTCATTTGATCCCTGCCTCCATTTTCACTTTTATTGAATAAAGAATAACTGTCCGCTGTTTTTGCGCATCTCAGATAAACTCGAAGGATTCGTATACTGCCGATTACTCAAAACGTTTATCGTCAGGATCGCCCGCCTGTTGAACTAGAGGTATGCTTAAATAGTCATATAAATCTTTTATGCCTGACCCGGTCACGGCACTGACTGCGAAAATTCTTTTGCACCCGGCAAGCTCAAGCCAATCTTGGGCTTGTCTGACATTGGCATGGGGATGATCGATTTGCGTAACGATGCCTATTACTTCACGATTCGCTAGGGGAGTGATATTGGGGCTGTATAAAGAATACGCTTCCGCCGCGGATAAAAGCAGACCCACCACGTCAGCTTCAAAAGAGTATAATGCCAACGCATGTCCAAATTGTCTTGTCTCGGCATATTCTCCCGGAGTATCAATCACTAAATCAGAATAATCGACGTATTGCGTTTTATGATAATGTAATTTTTGCCCGTTCAGCGCTTGCGTAAGCGTGGTTTTACCGCTGCCGCTGCGTCCAACC
Organism: Syntrophomonas sp.; assembly: GCA_035561215.1. GTDB lineage: Bacteria > Bacillota > Syntrophomonadia > Syntrophomonadales > Syntrophomonadaceae > Syntrophomonas_B. Next base: position 1,224 of record DATMYB010000559.1, read on the forward strand.
AGAATAATCCTGCGCATTTACTGATACCTCTAAGTTCTTGTGATTTTGCAAATAGTAAAGTCAAGGGTTTTCTGACTATAGTCCAAAACGGCTTTCAAGGTGGTTTCCACATTCGTTATAGAGCCGGTAAAAATAAGGGTACCGCTGAAGCGGTCAACAAATCCTAATTCTATATTGGATGACTTCGTGGCAATATCGCTGGCAATGATGGCCATTTCCGCCGGGGTTATGGTCAGCACTCCGATGGCTGCGCTTTTATAATCCATAGCCGGATTCAAACCCAATTTGCGATAAACGATCTCTCTGGGTTTGGCAATAATATGAGCTAACGTGATCTGCCGCCCGGGCACTGTTTCCTGGATGATGCGCAGCATATTCTGTCCTTGTATTGATTGCAGCAGATGGTTGTCGTCCGTCATTTCTTCTCCTTCTTCGTTGACTCATTTTTCAGGAAATCCCGCAGGGTCGCAATTCCTTCGCCCGTATGGGCCGAAACACAAAAAACAGGTCCCTTTACCCCCATGCGCCGGTGCCATAACTCCGCTTCCCCATGGTCGGCATTCAAATCGATCTTCGTGATTACTCCGATTACCGGGCGGATAAACAACTGCGTAAATCCGTCCGGCAGCGGCATGGAACGCTGGTCTGCCCCTATGGTCAGAACAATGAACTGCGCTTGTTGAGAGCACACTGATAAAATAGAATAGCAGCGATTATCACAATAATCACCCGGCAAGTCAATATAAGGACCATAGCCGGTCAATCCTTGTGTGGGGACAATACGCTTTTCCGGTTCATATTGTCCCAACAGCGCCAATATGAGCGAGGTTTTTCCGCAAGCCTTCGGCCCAACAAAAATATATTTAGGGTCCGCCATTAATCATTGCCCCCATGGTCATGCTTAATCGCCGCCATTGCGGCTTTCACCGCAGATATCTCTCCAAACAGCGCCATCATGCTTATGCGCTGAGGGCACGTTCCGTTAATCTCCAGGGCCACCACATCCCCCGCCTTTTGCGCTATATCGGCAAAATAGTAGCAATCGGGCAATGACGCTTGAAACAATCCTATCGCAGAACAATGGCGCATGATCTCTTCCTTTACCTGCGGCTGCGCACTGGTTCTTCGCAGCAGCATCTCTTTAATGCCTGCACTGGGAGCGCTGATTATACGAAACTGGGGCATATATATCCCTCCTTGCAGGGAAGCTGGGTATGGAGATCTCCTTCCCTCCTGCGATTAAAAGCTTTCAGGGAGAATGGCCTCCGTATCGTCATGGGGCCGCGGGATCACGTAAACGGAAACTAATTCCCCCACTTTGGCGGCAGCCGCCGCTCCGGCATCCGTAGCTGCCTTTACCGCTCCCACATCTCCTCGAACCATTACGGTAACATAACCCGAGCCGGTCCTTTGGTAACCGCACAAGTGAACATTGGCTGATTTAACCATGGAATCAGCGGCTTCTATGGCAGGGATCAATCCTCTGGTTTCTATCATCCCCAGAGCTTCTTTCACCATCTAAACAAACCTCCCTTTTATATTAGGAACGAGTAAGTACCGCTTTTTCAAAAGCCAGTTCTTTCTCAAGCAAGTCTGCAACTCTTGTGCAGGCGGATTCCAAAGCGCTTATTTGGCCGGTAGCTAAAACCGTGCCTAAAAAGCGGTCAATAAACACAACCTCCACATGGGCCGACTTAGAAAAGTAATCGGCTACAACCACCGCCGCCTCTCCCGGCGAAACGGAAACAATTGCCAGGGGAGAAATATCAATCGCCAACTTTTGAACGACGCGGGCATCAGGATTGCTTAGAATGTGACATAGATTTATGCATTTTCCTGTTACCTCTTCAGATATCATCTGAATATCCGTCTTGCCCATAATGCTCCTCCGCTATCCCTGGCTTAAAACCTAGTCCGCGATCTCCATGGCATCGATAATGCCGATGATTGCAGCGTCAATCGGTCCGGACGGCGAGCCTTCAAAGCGACTGGCCGAACTGCCAGTCGCCAGCAGGACGATTTCGCCTACACCGGCTCCCACGGAATCTACAGCAACAAGTATATTATCTTTATCGAATTCTTTTGAGGCTCCGTTCATGGCAGCAACTACCAGCAATGGCCTGCCCGTAAGCTGGCTGTCTTTTTTGGTTGAAACCACATGGCCGATTACCTTTGCAATATACATTGGGCCTTCCTCCACTCTCAGCTGATAATGACTTCAATACCCCGTTCTTTTATGGCGTCTTTTGCCGCCGGAGTAATAATGGTTCGTGGAGACACATGAATTCTGCCGCCGGAACCGGGCAGATCGGCAACGCTAAGTATTTTCCCTGCAAAAATCGGGAACTCTTCCCGCGTGGCTGCGGCCGCTGGCACGGGTTCGTTTAAGCTGCGCTGAACCGTGATGGCCAAAGCTTGTGCGCCGCAAAGTTCCATGCCGTATTCCCTCAGTTTTTCCACATTGGCGGCCAGCAAGGCGCGGTAAGCCTGAGCGGCTTTGTTTTGCCCCATTGTCTGCCGGTACTGGTTTTGCGGTTCACACGCGTCTCTCACTCCAATTACAGGTTTTCCGGATAAGAGCGCTACGGTGATCAAAGTCGTTGCCAGATTGTCGGCTATGCCGTTGCCAACCTTGGCGGCCGTATTGATGGTCATAACCGGGATGATAACCACGTCGCTTTCCGCCAGTTTTTTGATGGTTTCGTGATGATCGCACGCTTCAGTATATATTGGCACCGGACCTAAAGCATCCCGCAGTTTTTGCTGTCCAATCACAGTGCCGGCATTTGGGGTCAATACAACCTCAAATTGATAACCTTCCTGTTGAAGCTGCTGCATTTGCAGGATAGCGTCATCCAATCCGATCATCCCGCCGCAAAACACAGCCAATGCTTTTTTTGCACCCAACTGACACCTGTGTCCTTGTTTTGCCAGTTCCGCCAACACCAGCGTTACCAATCTTTCCTGGTCTATTTCAGTCATATCAAATCACCCTAACCTATTTTTTCCCCGGATTGTCTTTATTGTTTTTCTTGTGGTCATTGGCATGCGTATTTTGTTTGGCTTCCGTCTTTGCTTTCACTGTTTCCTTGCCTTTGTTCTCATCTCCGGCTTCGAGTTGGCTGTTTACCGGCCCCTCACTTTTTCCATTAATCTCTTGCTTTACCTCAGATATTTCTTTATCTTTGGCGGCCTCCATTGGAACAGAGGCTGGTGATTCCTCGGCCAGTGGCTGAGGCTGCGTATCAAACTTGCGGGAGAAAAACGCTTCTTTATTTCTATCCAGCAGCATTCTTTCCAAATCCGTATGCGGGCGGGGCATAATTACCTTGCTCATGACCCGGGTAATTTGATTGGCTACCGCACAGCCGGCGTCAACCGCGGCCTGGACTGCTCCGACATCTCCGCAGATTTTGACATTTACCATCCCTGGCCCGCCTTTTGTAATTTCATAACCGATCAGGGTCACATTCGCTGCTTTTACCATAGTGTCCGCGCAGGCAATGGCTGTCGGTAAGCCAGCCACTTCGACTACCGCTACTGCTCCAGAATATTTCATATATTCACCTCTTTTGCTATAGAAGCTATAACTACAATGCGCCTCTCAATCCGACGTTGCCAACCAATGCGCAACGCATGGGCCTTGTAAAAGTACGGGGCGTGGTTAATCCATCTCCGGTAGGACCGGCAATGGTCATGGTCATATGCCCTTCGCCTTCGATTCCTGCACCGTTGTATGAAGAGCCATTCTTTACCAAAATAGTGGTGGAAAGCATTTTGGCATAACGGGTCATATGGTCGATGTTCTTGGAATGAATCACCGCCGTATGACGGCGTCCGCCCTCAATTTTCATGGCTAGGTCCGCCCCGCTTTCAAAATCTTTTATCCGAACGATCGGGAGTATGGGCATAAGGTATTCTTCCATGACCACCTCATGATCGGCGGGGGCTTCGAAAATGATGGAACGGTAACTATCGTCTGCATTAATGCCAATGTCTTTTAAGATCAGGCACGCGTTTTTCCCTACGTATTTTACATTCGGTTTCCCATTAGGAAGTGTTACCAGCTTTGTCAAATCATCAATTTGCTTGCCTTTTATAAGGTAGGCGCCCTTCTGGCACATTTCGTTGATCAGGGCGTCGGCAATACCCTCCACGGCCAAAACGGATTTTTCACCAAGACAATTTATGCCGTTCTCGTTGCTATTACCGTTGATAATATCCTGAGCCGCTTTTTTTATATCCGCCGTCTCGTCAACCAGGCAGGGCGGATTACCTGCCCCGGCGCCAATAGCCTTCTTCCCGCAGGATAAAGCTGCCTTTACCACGGCCGGGCCGCCGGTAGCCACAATCATATCAATTTTGGGATGATTCATCAGCTTGCCGGCATTTTCAATCGTCGCGTCCGTAAACACCGTGCAAATATTAGCTATACCGTTTATCTCGCTGATCGCTTCATTCACTAGTTCCACAGCCTTGATCGTGGTTTTTAGAGCATTGGGATGAGCGCTGATAACAGCCGTATTGCCTGCCGCAATCATGCACATGGCATTATGAACCACCGTAGCGGCAGGCGCGGTCGAAGGCGTTATACACGCCGCCACTCCAAACGACCGGTATTCGATAATGGTCAGCCCTAAATCTCCGGAAATAACCTGCGGCATAACATCTTCAATTCCCGGTGTTTTTTCAAGCGACATATAAAACTTTTTCACTTTATGCTCAAAACGGCCAAATCCTGTTTCTTCAAGCTCCATTTTGGCCAGAACGTTTACATTGGCGTAAATTTTGCTGCGGATCGCCTCTATCATTTCGCCTCGCTTTTCAATGCTGCATTTGGCCAGTTCATAATAAGCCGAACGCGCCGCTTCCACAGCAGCGTCTACATTGTCAAACACTCCGCTGCAGCAGGGGGACGCCGACGTGTTTATATTGAAATCTTTACCGCCGCATATGGGATTATTGCCATTTTGGACAGCCATTACGGCAATCACTGCTGCGGTGACTTGTTGTATTAATTTCTCATTTACTTCCAAAGCTGAATCCTCCTTTTGAATCAACTGCGGATGATTTCCACCATATCGCCTGTTCTGATATTGGCGGTATTGCCCTCATCCGTATCTATATGAAATTCATTGACCCATCCTTTTCCGGTTCTGACAATAACGTTTTCGAATATCACCGAACGCTCTCCCGCCGTGCGCGCTTTAACAATGTCGCCGTCCTTCAGCCCCCACTCGGCTGCTTTTTCCGTATCCATATGAATATGGCGCCATGCTACCATTACCGCGCTGCCGTTGGTTACTGAGCCTTTAGGGCCAACAATGGTAAGCTCCGGGGTTCTTCCCGTTTGCCCGGATTGCATAATAGGGGGTATCACGCCGAGATGCCTGGCGTCGGTAAATGCGATTTCTACTTGCGTATTGCTCCGTAAAGGTCCCAGTACGCGCACCCCGGTTAAAGCGCCTTTCGGTCCTGCCAGGATTACCGTCTCCCGCGCCGCAAACATGCCCGCTTGCGAAAGAGGCTGATGCTCGGTCAGTTCATATCCTTCGCCAAATAATTCGTCCAGGTCTTTACGGTCTAAATGCACATGGCGATTTGACACCCCGACTTTTAATGTGAGCGTATCCCCGGCTGGAGTTGTCTGTATCGGCGACCCCGGCTCGGCCGTTAATGACGCTCCATCCGCCTGCATATACTGCATAATGGTTTTATAGATAATTTCTTCTTGTGACGCTGCCATCCGAATCCAGTCCTTTCCTCTGTCAGTCCTCAATAAAGGGTTCGAGATACGGTTTGGTCACGCAAACGGGTTTTTCGCCCATCGTTTTGAGCGCCTTGTAAGCCACGTCACGCCCTACTATGGTCGCCTGCTTCACCGCCCCAGAATCTCCCGTGTAACAGATGATATATTCATTCGAATAGCTGGTCCCTTTATTGGGGGAAATCGCCATCGTTACTTCCACGTCCGCCGCTTTCAGCAGCGCGTCCGCCGCCAATATTCCGATGGCCGCCGGGGCCGCTCCTACCATCCCCCACGCTTTTCCTTCTTTGCCTCCGAAGTAGTTGCTTAATACCGTGCTTGCCCTCGCCGTATACTGCACTTCCAGGTGTCCCGCATCATTTACGTACACCCCTCCCATTTGCCTTTCCAAATTGGCCATGGCTACTTCTACCGCCCGCCGCGCATCCGACACTTCTTCCGCTCCGAACAGGATCAGGATTCCATGTCCCGGTCCGCCTTTTGTATCCCGGGGCATTTCTACCCGTATTACTTCCGTGTTGCTGGCTTTAACCGCATCATCCGCCGCTGTTGCCTGCGGGCCCGCTCCCGTTCGGCTTCCTACTAACCCGATGGAACGGTACTTGGGGTCCACTTCCAAGGCTTTTAATAAGGACGGATCTACATTGGCCAGCACCAGTCCGATGGTGTCTCCGGGCCCTACCGCTACGAATTCCGTAAAGCTTTCGCTCCCCGGAACGCTGGCTGGACTGGCGACGGCAGCAGGCGAGGCGCTTTGTTTCATCAATTCTTCCATGACCCGCTGGACGATCATTTCATTATCCATTAGCTATAACCTCCATTTTCAAATAGATCTGGACGCTGTCTCCTGCCCTGCTTATTTCATATTCGGCAGCAGTTTTTCCGTATCGGTATGGGGGCGGGGAATGACATGGACCGAGACCACTTCTCCCACTTTGGCGGCAGCTGCGCTGCCGGCATCGGTGGCTGCTTTTACCGCTCCCACATCGCCTCTTACCATAACGGTTACCAGACCCGAACCTATTTTTTCATATCCCACCAGCGCCACGTTGGCTGACTTTGACATGGCGTCGGCCGCCTCTAT
>DATMYB010000560.1:0-3231 GCA_035561215.1 Syntrophomonas sp.
GACATATTATGAGTGCAGGGAGAGAAAAATGCTCCCCGAACAGAGGGACGGTTAGACGTTCTCCCGTGTTATTCAAGCCTTGCGGAAGCGCGGCAGCGATTTCGTTCTTCTCCTTCTTCTTCCTCCCCGTCTCCCCGTTAATGTCCAAAGCCACATATTTTCCAACCGGATTGCGGGGTTTCATAAACCATCCCGCAATCCCAGGACTGCTCACCGCTGCGTTGAAATTCGTCGGGGGAATATTCAAGGTCTGCGGTCACACGAAAGGTTTTACTCGTTGGCGTATCGTCATCAGCGTTTAACGGCTCAATTTTGACCAGCTTTGCGCTTTTTAAATTTCCAAAAGCATTATTGATTTCGGTATTGTAGGTAGTATTGGCCAGCGGCAAACTGAGGTTTTTATTATACAGCGCATCATTTAATATATTGGTGGATAGCTCTCCCAGCATGATTTCCTTGGCGATATAATTCCTGGCGGCGCTTTCTTTCTTCTGATCCAGTGCTTGAAAATATGCGGTAATGACTTGCTCCGGCGTCCTGCTTTTTTTATCTGGGGCGGCAGTAACATATCCCTCCAGCCATTTATTAAAGGTTAAACCGGTCGCTTGCGCAAAATCGCGGCCCTTTAAACTGCAAGCTAAAAAGGTGCTGTGCCGCCCGGCGCTGATATAGGCGCCAATGATTTTCCCGGCATGGTTCTTCACCACAATGCCTCTAGTGTTTCGGTTCGGATTCGATGCCGGGGGCATGGCCTCTCTGATCCGGTAAATCTCGACCTTAACTTTGGTATTGGCATAAGGGCTCATATCCAGGCCGATATCCTTGGAAAGCGCATTGTTGTAGGCAAAATAAAATGCATTCGGTTCAAAGTCTGATAATTTACCGATGTCCCCCAGGGTAACCTGCATGCGATTGATGTTATAGTCCAGCGTCCAGCCGTAGCGTTTAAAAAGAGCGACTGCCTCCTTATCCATCGCTGTGTCGACCTTCGCATTTTCCAGCAAAGAATCGATGTAACGGGCATGGTCGGTGCTGATGCGGTGCAATCCACCGTCTTTTTCAAGATAAGCCTTACTGTACAAGGTATCGTAATACAACTGGCAGGAATATCCGCCGGTCTGCGACGAAAATTCAATGCTATACTGATTGATATGGTTGTTTTTCAAATCCGGAACGTCACCCATATAAGGCGCAGCGCTTTTCATCATGGCGTCGACCGTGGCGACAATGGTGAGATCGGTGGCGGCAAATTCGTTTGTGTTCTTGAATCCTATCATCTCCGAAAGAAATTTGATTTTCACCTGGCTGTAATCCGTTTTCACGACATCCTTAACGATGTTCTCCCCGCTGCTCAAATACGCCGCATACCACGCCCGGCCGGAGTCGAAGCCGTCGTCTGCCAGAATGGGCTTTATCGTGTTGCAGGCGATAGCCATGATATATTCTTTTAAACCGTTGGCCTCCGTTTCCGCAAACATTTGGAGCATCACTTCCCTGCCCTCCTCTCCTAAGGCAACCAGCTCTTTAAAAGCAGCAGGGTTGGCGTTGATATAATCATAGGGATTGGAAGAGGCCGCTACCGATTCCTCGTTGACAATCGTATCTAAATACTGATTTACTTTCGCTTGAGCAGATGAACCAGCGCCGTTGGTCAGGCAGGCCAGGGCAACCACGACGGCTATGAGGACGCCGGCACAGCTTAGCCACAGCGAAGGCTTTTTGAAGTTTACAATGGACTTGATCCGGGTTTTAATATTGCTTTCCCCAAAAGCCAGCGCTCCGAAAAAAGAGCCCTTATGCACTCCCATATTGACCAGCGCCCGGGCATATTCTGCCCGTATATCACCGGTCGACCGTTTCATAACTCCTTCGTCGCAGGCAAGTTCCCGATCCTTATTGGACAGGACAAAAGCCAGCCATATGGCCGGATTAAACCAATAGATCGCTAAAACGATCAGGGATAGCAGCTTGGTAATATGGTCGAACCGTTTCATATGTACTTGCTCGTGAGCAATGATATAGCCAATTTCATTGGCGCCGCACATCTTCTCAATGGCTGCGGGCAAAATAATCTGCGGCTTTATGATGCCAGACACAATCGGACTTTTCACTTGATCCGACAGCAGGATGTTATTTTTATAAGGAACGGCAGTTTTCAGTCTTCTGGTCATAACCGCGTATGATATCCCGAAATACAGCAGCAGCAGGACGGCCACACCAGCCCACAACCATGCGGCGATGAAAATCCAGACCTGCATGGGATTCACCGAGGCCGCAGGAGTCGCTGCCGGAAGGCTGTCGATCACGACACTGCCGGTATTTATTTGGGGTTCGCCCATCATACCTATATTTTGCGGCATATACTCCATGACCCCCGTAGACGTAGGCAGGGGCGTGTTAAAAAGATTAAATACGCTGAACTCCGTCGCAATGGAAAACGGCAGCATAAGCCTTAGGAGTACGATCCCCCACAGGGCATAGGAAAACAGCTTCGGCAGCTTTCTCCCTAAAAGCAGGCGGATAAGCAAAACCACCGCGATAATATAGGTAGCCGTGATGCTCATGTTAAACAACTGAATGAACAAATCGGTCATTATTTCCCCCTCCCCCTTGTTTTTTCGTCGATGATTTTTTTCAGCTCCGCCGCCTCTTCGGCGGAGATTTCGTCATGATCCAGAAAGCTAACCAGGAACATCTTTAAAGAACCGTTGTAGAGCCGGTCGAGAAATTCTCGGCTCTCTCTTTCCTGCACCTTATGTTTCGGCACCCGAGCAGTCACCGTAGCGTTTTCATTTTGCACCATGCCGCGCTCCGCCAGCTTTCTAAGCATGGTGTAGGTAGTGGATTTTTTCCAGCCCAACTGATCCCGGGCCAGTTTCACCAGTTCGGTGGAATTAACCGGCTCATGCTCCCAGATAACGCACATAAACTTATACTCCGCCGCAAACAATTTTATGTCATCCATGATACCCCGCCTTATCAAAAAATATAGGTCTATTAAAATAAACCTACAATGAGTTTATCCCAATAGACCTTTTCTTGTCCAGCGATTTTGCTGATCGGCTTTCTACCGTGATGTCTATGGCCAGGCTTTCGCCGCTCCCGATCACAAAGCTATCTCCCAGCTGAACCCCTTGATGGCCCATCGATCTTTTTCGGTATCACCGTTCTTTGGTTGAAGACATCAGCAGAAGCATAACAAAGTGTCATTATCAATGATGACACTTTGTT
>DATMYB010000561.1:0-5505 GCA_035561215.1 Syntrophomonas sp.
ATAGAGGCTATTATGCCTTAATACTCCAAGAAGTAATTACGATCCATTTTTATCAATGCGCTGGTACGCACTTAGCAGCAAGTTTTAACAGTTATAAAGTCACGCGGATAAACATAACATAATAATAGCCGGGCAAATAACTGCCCGGTTAAACAGTATCTATACAGTGAGCGCTTTAATGACCAATTATAAGGGATTTGAATAGGGAAAACAGTCCTTCCGCTTTTCCATACCCCTTGATTCCGGCTGACAAAAAATACGTCGGCAAGCTGCTGACGGAGAAATATCCGGTTTTCCATTTTTTGTTTAAAAGTTTAGCTGGATAGCTGAGGAGAATAACCAAAATCTTCACCCGTATGGAAGGAATATCCAAGGATGTGTAGAATTATGTGAAGAAATACATTGAAAAATGTCAGGAGATGCCGCCTATGCCTTTTGAAATTATCCGTAACGATATCACAAAAATGGAGGTGGACGTCGTCGTCAATGCTGCCAATACCGCTCTCAAAATGGGGGGCGGCGTTTGCGGGGCGATTTTCTCGGCCGCCGGAGCCCAGGAACTGCAAGATGAATGCGACCGCATCGGCAAATGCGAAACGGGCAGCGCTGTTATAACCAGCGCCGGCCGACTTCCGGCCCAGTATATTATACATACCGCCGGCCCTGTCTGGCGCGGCGGCAAGTCGGGCGAGGCCCGGCTGCTGCATGACTGCTATATCAATTCCCTGGAACTGGCACGGCAGCATAAATGTGAATCCATCGCCTTCCCCCTGATTTCTTCCGGCATATATGGTTATCCCAAAGATCAGGCGCTGCATATAGCCATGGCCGCCATCGGCGAATTCCTGTTCCTGCATGAGATGACGGTCTATCTGGTAGTCTTTGACCAGCAATCATTTGCCTTGCATGAAAAATTGTTTTTCATGCTGGAAAACTACCTCCACGACCACTATGTAGAGGGGCCGGAGGCAAGGTCCGGTACCCAAAGAAGTATACCGCCTGATACAGTGAAGGAAGAAGCTTGGAGTGGCTACGCCAAAGTGCTCTGCCGGCTCGATGATATCGTCAATCAGCCCGGGGAGACCTTTTCCCAAATGCTGCTGCGCCTGATCAGCGAGAAGGGTTTGACCGATGTGGAGACTTACAAGCGGGCTAATATAGACCGCAAACTGTTCTCCAAAATCAAGAGCAATAAGGACTATCATCCCGGCAAGCCCACCGCCATTGCCTTTGCCATCGCCCTGCAGCTTACTCTGGATGAGACCCGTGATCTGTTGAGCCGGGCCGGTTACGCTATGTCCTGCTGCAGCAAATCCGACGTCATCATCGAATATTTCATTCAATCCGGCAACTATGATATACTCGAGATCAACGCGGCCCTGTTCCATTACGGCCAGGCCCCGCTGGGAAAATAAAAAATGTCGCCTTGCAAGTGACCGGAAACCATGCTGAAATTGTTATCCTTATAATCATGAAAATAAGGAGGATAACAATTATGAAAAAAGAGCTGACCGAGCTGGTATTTATCTTGGACCGCAGCGGATCCATGGCCGGCTTGGAGAGCGCCGCCATCAGCAGCTTTAACTCCATGCTGCAAAAGCAGCAGCAGGAACCCGGCGAAGCTATTGTTACTACCGCGCTGTTCAACGACGAATATGAACTGCTGCACGACCGCAGCGATCTTAAGGACATTCGCTCTCTCACCGCCCAGGAATATTATGCACGGGGCAATACCGCTTTGCTGGACGCTATCGGCAAAACCATTCGTAAAATCGCCGCTGCCCGGCGGCAAACCGATGGGGATGAAATCACCGCAAAAGTTATCGTGGTGATTATTACCGATGGTAAGGAAAATGCCAGTCTGGAATACAGTTCCCATATAATAAAGACCATGGTAGAAGAACAGAAGCGGCTGTATGGTTGGAAGTTCATCTTTTTGGGCGCCAATCTGGACGCTATCGCTGCTGCTGCCCGTATAGGCATCAGTGCGGACCACGCCGCTGATTATTGTGCCGACAGCGCCGGCATTCGGTTGAGCTTTGAGGCGGTCAGCGAAGCTATCAGCGATTTGCGCGCCGGTGGGGAAATAAAAAACAGCTGGCGTACGAAAATCAACGAGGATTATAGTCGGCGGATGAAAGAATGACTACCAGATAGGCGGCGAGTATGTTGAAGTTTACCGACTGCAAAAAAGTTTAGGCAATCCCAGGCACTTCGATATAGAAGGCGGCTCCACCGTCTTCGTTAACCGCCCATATCTTGCCGTTATGGCGTATAACCACCTGCTGCGCAATGGACAGCCCCAATCCAAATCGGCCTTTGTCGCCCATCTGGTATTCTTTGAATATTTCCTCTAGCTGGCGTTCATCGATGGGAGGGCCGTCATTCCAAATGCGAATGCGCACCCCGGCAGGCTGTTCCGTCACTTTAATGTCTATATTTTGTTGGGCATAACGGATCTGATTGTCCAGCAGATTTTCAATCGCCACTTTCCATTGTTCGGAGTCTCCTCGAAGGATATGACCCTGGCCTTCCAATTTCCAAACCAGATCGGAACGCTGCCAGCGCAGCAGGTCGATGGCCTGTTGGATCACTGCTTCGATGACGAATTCCTCCTCCGCTTGGAGATGGGAGGTTAAATAATTGATTTTGTTCAGATAGAGCAGATCGCGGACCTTTTTTTCCAGACGCTCGGCTTCTTCGTCGATCACTTGGATACTGCCTTCCAGACCTCCCCGGGGAAAGATATTGTCGGCGATGGCTTGGGCATAGCTGCGGATTACCATGACCGGCGTTTTCAATTCATGGGATATGCGCTGCAGGAAAGTTTGCTGCGATTCGTCCTGCTCGACCAAGCGCTCCCGCATGCGCTCGATGGACTGGGCCAGTTGGCCGATTTCGTCGCGGCGGTCGCAGGGAAGCGGTTCGTACCAATCCCGGTCCGCGATACGGCGGACATGTTCTTCCATAGTGGTCAAGGGTCGGGACAGATAGCGCGCCAGCCAGAAGGCCGGCAGCCAACTCAGTACCAGCACCGCGGCAATCACCCAGATGATTCTGGCCAAAAGGGTTTTGACCAGATCGTTTTGATAGGATTCCCACATGTAGGAGAGCAGATAGGCTTGATGGTCTCCCAGTTCTCCCTTGCGAATAATATAATACATACGCTCATCCTGCAGCTGCCGCGAATAGCGCTGTTCGCTGCTCTGCTGGGAGGCGGCTTCTTTGAATATGGCCGACATATTTGGCAAAATGGCGGCGGAAGGATAGCCCAGCAGAATTTCACCGTTATCCAGAAAGACCATATGCTGTACGCTTTGCAGTTGCTGCTTCTGCTGATCCCATTTCACCAGATCTTTAAATTCGATCGTATGCTCATTGGCCAGATACAACTCCTGGGACTCATGGATGATACCGTACATCTGGCGGGTAAAAAAACCTTTCAGGGTCCAGGGGAGCAGGGCCATAAACAACATAGAGACGCCCAGGCTGATGCCGGCGATTACCAGCCAGATCTGCAAAGCCAGCGGTTTGTTTTTCATGGTTTCACCATCCTGTAGCCATGACCGTAGATGGTTTCCAGTTTGAAGGCAGGTATTTTTTTGCGCAAACGCCGTACCAAATCGTCCACTACCCGGTCGGTTCCCACATACTCCAACCCCCATATCTGATCAAGGATTTGCTCGCGGGAAAAAGCCTGGCCGGGATGTTTGGCCAGCAGCAGCAACAAATCAAATTCCCGGGAAGTCAAATCAATGGTTGCTTCACTGCAGAACACCAGACGCTGACGTTCATCGATAATGTAAGGGGGGATGAGTAGCTTCTCTCCGGCATGTTCCCCATAGACCCGGTCCAGTAATTTACGGGTTCGAATGACCAGTTCCCGGGGTAAAAAGGGCTTGGGCAGATAATCGTCGCTGCCCATTTCCAGTCCGATCACCCGGTCCAGCTCCGCGTCCCGCGCCGATATAAAGATGACCGGCATTACTTCCAGATCTGTTTTGATTTCCCGTAGTAGCTGATAGCCGTCTATATCAGGCAGCATGATATCCAGAATCCACAAGTGAGGATGCTCGGGTATGGCCCGTTGGGCAGTTTTGCCGTCCAAAAATGAAACCACATCCCAGCCTTCCTTGGAAAGGTAGGAGGTAAGCAACTCGTTTAAATTGACTTCGTCTTCCACCAGATAAATCCGATAAGACATTTACTTGCCTCCTCCTGCCCAAGATATGACTTACATTCTTTCAAGCCTATGATAAGCTGGCTCCAGGTCACTGTCAAATTACGGCTTGGCCTGCAGCACCACCGACAGGGTCATGGATTTGCCCTGACGCAGTAATTGCACGGAAATGGTCTGGCCCACCTTCTTGCCTTCAATGGCTTTTTGCACATCGTCGGCTGATTGCATAACTTCACTGTCTATCTTTTGAATAATATCCAGGTAAGCGATGCCGGCTTTGGCGGCGGGACTTCCCGATACCGCTTCCAGGACCAGTGCCCCTTTGGTGCCGGCGCTTAGCTGCAGTTGCTGAATTACCTCGTCGGTTACGTCAGTCATGCGAATGCCCATGTAGGGACGGATTACTTTTTCACCTTTCATCAGTTGCTGCAGCACTCCCTGGGCCGTATTGATGGGGATGGCGAAGCCGATTCCCTGGGCGGAGGCGTTAACGGCGGTATTGATGGCGATCACTTCGCCTTGCAGGTTAAGCAGCGGGCCGCCGCTGTTGCCGGGATTAATAGCCGCATCGGTTTGAATCAGGTTTTTGTAATTACGATCTTCGATGGTAATCGGCCGGCCCTTGGCGGAAACCACTCCGGTGGTAACGGTATGGTCCAGTCCGTAGGGTTCGCCGATGGCGATAACTCCGTCTCCGACCCGCATCTTGTCAGAATCGCCCATGGGCAAAGTCGGATAGTTGGAACCGCTGATCTTCAAAACCGCCAGGTCCAGTTCATAATCCTGCCCGACTACCGTGGCGGGTATTTTATCTTTCTTCCCGGTCATGGTAATGGATACCGATTCCGCGTTATTGACGACGTGCTGATTGGTGATGATATATCCATCCTGAGTAATGAGAAACCCGGTGCCGATACCTGTCTCGTAGCGGTCCTGGGGCACAACCTGGAAATCCTGCCCAAAAAACTGGCGGAAAAAGGGATCATTGAACATCTGGTTCTGGGAACTGCTGACTTTAACCTTGGCCTCTACATTTACTACCGCGGGGCCGGCTTTTTCCACAATATCCGCTACCCCTAAAGGCGCTCCGGTGACGGTTACAGTTGAACCGGGCGCTACGGTATCGGTAGCGGCTGCCACAACTCCGGCGTTGTTATTATGCAGCAATTCCGGCAGCGAAATTCCTGCCCCCTGTGCTACTACTGCTCCTCCGATCATAAAACCGACCAGAAGCACAGCGAATAGTTTGGCGTACCATTTTTTCATTTATCTTCACTCCTTCATATGTATATTTTTTAGTTATATCTTGGGTTATGTACTTATAC
>DATMYB010000562.1:0-2074 GCA_035561215.1 Syntrophomonas sp.
CTGTTAAACCATGTTGTGAATAAGTTGGAACGACTTCACAAGCCTAAAATCGCTGCGATCTATGGAAAGACATTTAATTTGTTTTTCGAATTGGTTTTAGCCTGCAATGTTCGTATTGCAGCTGAGGGCTCATTAATGGGAGAGCAAAATATTACCCTCAGTGCAATGCCGGGAGGGGAAGGTTTTATGCGACTCAGCCGTTTGATCGGATCAGGCCGGAGCAACGCGATTGCCCTCACTTATGAACTGATAGATACTGCCATGGCTGAAGAATACGGGTTGGTGAACCGGGTGGTTCCTGATACAAATTTACTCGAGGAAGCGAAAAACATGGCTCTCCAGCTCCTATTCCGGTCTTCAGAAATAAATACTTTGCTTAAGGAGTGTAATTAATGGCTGAAAAGTTTGTAAGCAAAAGAAATATACAATTTATGCTTGATGAAGTTTTCGATCTGCAGGATTTGATGCGATATCCTTATTATGCGGATCATAGCCGGGAAACCTTTCAAATGATCCTTGACACCGCCTTAAAATTAGCTGCGAATCTTATGTTTCCTGTTTTAAAAGACATGGACCGCGAGTCGCCTGAGTGGATAGACGGTACGGTAAAAGTACATCCGGCGGTCAAACAGTATCTGCAGGAAATGGGCCAGGGCGGTTGGATACAGGCGGACAAACCATATGATATCGGCGGTCAACAAATTCCAGTCACGTTAAAGCAGATGATTAATTATATTTTTGCAGCGGCAAATTACTCGCTGTTTGCATATCCCTCGTTAACTGCCGGAGCAGCCAACCTGATTTATACGTTTGGTTCGGAAGAAATGAAAAATACCTATCTGGAAAAAATGTATTCCGGAGCATGGCAGGGGACCATGGCCCTGACTGAACCGGATGTCGGCAGTTCACTGGGTGACTTGTCCACCCAGGCCGAAGAAACCGGTCAGGGCTATTACTTGATGAAAGGGACCAAGATTTTCATTTCGGCAGGCAACCACGATGCCGTCGAAAATGTTATTCATCTGATGCTGGCCAGAATAAAAGGAGCGCCGGTTGGAGTAAAAGGAATTTCACTGTTTGTTGTTCCTAAATATCGCATCAGCAATAAAGGGGAATATGAATACAACGATATATTCTGCGGCGGAATCGAACATAAGCTCGGCTACCGCGGATGTCCCATCTGTCAGCTTAACATGGGAGAAAACAAGGACTGCCGGGGATATCTGGTGGGAAAACCCAACCAGGGACTTGGCTATATGTTCCAGATGATGAATGAAGCGCGGGTTGGAGTCGGTCTGGGTGCAGCCGCTAAAGCGACTGCGGCTTACTATGCGTCCCTTGAATATGCCCGGCAGAGATTACAGGGACGCCGGCTCTCGGTAAAAGATCCTAATTCGCCGATGATAGCTATTATCAATCATCCGGATATCAAACGTATGCTGTTGTTCCAGCGGGCTGTTGTTGAAGGAACATTATCGCTGGCCATGCAGTTAAGCTATTATGAAGATCTGGCCAAAATGGGAGCGGATCGTGAACGGCATGAATTATTAATCGATTTCCTGGTTCCTGTTATGAAAACGTATCCTGCTGAAATGGGAATTCTCTCTACCAGCGCAGCGATACAGATTCACGGCGGGTATGGATTCTGCGGCGATTTTCCGGTGGAGCAGTATTACCGGGATATCCGCATCGATACTCTCCACGAAGGGACCACAGGCATTCAAGGGCAGGATATTCTGGGACGCAAAGTGGTCATGAAGCAAGGTATGGCTTTCACTTGTTTCCAGGAAGAGATTAAAAATACCATCAACCAGGCGGAGAAATTTGGCGAGTTGGCTGATATGTCAGAAATACTCCGCAATGCCCTGCAATGTCTTGAGGAAGTTACCAACAGTCTGCTGGGGTTGGCGGCCCAAGGTAAAAATGACGAATTCCTGGCGGACGGTGTGCTTTATCTGGAGCTGATCAGTATTATTACGATTGCCTGGCAATGGTTGAAGCAGGCCATAACAGCTGTAACTGTACTTGCGAATCAATCAACTGAAACGGACATTGATTTTTATCAGGGGAAAAT
>DATMYB010000563.1:0-8108 GCA_035561215.1 Syntrophomonas sp.
AGTCTGACGTCCCTCTGTTGGGTCAATCGTGTTGAATGTATAAACATGGAGGAGCACTTGACGCAGGCATGGGAAACACCGGGTGTTTCCCATGCGGAGTCTGGCGACGTAATGTTTGTACATTCAACTCACCAATTATATTTTTGGAAGCAAAAGAACCGTCCCACTGAGCTTCCATATAACAAAACGTACATAATAAACAAAGGAGGCGGCATGTGATGGCCCTGACCATAGAGGAAGTTGAATACGTGGCGCAACTGTCCCGCTTGGAGCTGAACGAGGAAGAAAAGCAGGTCTTTGCCGAGCAGTTGAGCTCCATTCTGGCTTATGTGGAAAAGCTGAATGAGCTGGATACCGATGGAGTAGAACCTCTGGCTCATATTCTGCCGGTATATAACGTTTTCCGCCCGGACGAGGCCAAACCCGGCACGGCCCGGGAAGAGATACTGTCCAATGCCCCGCAGGTGGAAGCCGGGCAATACAAAGTGCCTAAAATCATGTAGGGGCATCAAGACAAGGAGGCTGCTGGTTTTGGAATTACATCAACTTACCGTGCATGAACTGCAGGATCTGCTCAGCCGCCGGGAAACCTCGGCGCTGGAAATAACCCGGGCCATCTTTGACCGCATTCGGGCCGTAGACGGACAGGTGCGGGCTTTCGTTACCCTGACCGAGGCAGCGGCTTTGGAGCAGGCTAAAGAGATCGACCGTCAGGGCCGGTATGGCCGCATTGTCGGCATACCCCTGGGCCTGAAGGATATATTCTGTACCCGCGGCGTCAGGACCACCTGCGCGTCCCGGATGCTGGAAGATTTCACCCCGGTCTATGACAGCACCGCCGCCGGCAAACTGTTTGCCGAAAACGGTATTCTGGCCGGGAAGCTTAACATGGACGAGTTTGCCATGGGATCGTCCACCGAGCAATCAGCGTTTTTCCCCACCTGCAATCCCTGGGATCTGGAACGGGTGCCGGGAGGGTCCTCGGGAGGTTCGGCCGCGGCGGTGGCCGCCGACGAAGTCCCCTTTGCCCTGGGCACCGATACCGGCGGCTCCATCCGCCAGCCGGCTTCCTTCTGCGGCGTGGTGGGGATGAAACCTACCTACGGCCGGGTATCGCGCTGGGGCGTCATTGCTTACGCATCCTCCCTGGACCAGGTAGGAACCTTTGCCAAAGACGTGCGGGATTGCGCCCTGGTGATGAACATAATTTCCGGCCATGACCCGCTGGATTCCACCAGCGTGGATCTGGCCGTGCCGGATTACCTGTCCGGTCTGGACGGAAACATAAAAGGCATGAAAATCGCCTATCCCCGGGAGTATTTTCAGCCCGGCATCGATAGCCGGGTCCAGGCAGCGGTCAAACAAGCGCTGCAGAAATACGAGGAGCTGGGGGCCGTCGTCGAAGAAGTGTCCCTGCCTCACAGCGAATATGCCCTGCCGGCTTACTACCTGGTGGCCACCGCCGAAGCCAGCGCCAACCTGGCCCGCTTTGACGGGGTACGCTACGGGCTGCGGGACTTTGAGCCCGGCAACGTCACTGATATGTTTTCGAAATCGAGAGCCCAGGGTTTCGGCGCCGAAGTCAAGCGCCGCATCATGCTGGGCAGCTACGCTTTAAGTTCAGGCTACTACGACGCCTATTATCTCAAAGCTTTGAAAGTAAGAAGGCTGATCGCCGATGATTTCACCAAGGTGTTTGCCGACTACGACCTGATCGTATCGCCCACCGCGCCTACGGTGGCCTTCAAACTGGGCGAACAGATCGGCGACCCGCTGACGTTATATATGAACGATATCCTGACCGTGCCGGTGAATATGGCCGGGCTGCCGGCCCTGTCCATCCCCTGCGGATTCAGCGAGGGGATGCCGGTGGGCATGCAGCTTATCGGTCCGGCTTTCGAAGAAGGCAAGCTGCTCAAAGCCGCCTTCGCTTTTGAGCAAAAAACTGATTTTCATAGCTGTAAAGCAGCGCTGGAGGTGAAATAATGAGTCAGGATTACGAAGTGGTCGTCGGTTTGGAAGTACACGCCGAACTGAAAACCAAGAGCAAGATATTCTGTTCCTGTTCCACCGCCTTCGGCGCCGAACCCAATACCCAGGTTTGCCCGGTGTGTTCAGGCTTTCCCGGTATGCTGCCGGTGCTTAACGAAGCGGCGGTGGAATGCGCTATTAAAACCGGCCTGGCCCTGAACTGTGAAATCGCCGAGTTCTGCAAATTCGACCGCAAGAATTATTTCTATCCGGATTTGCCCAAAGCCTATCAGATTTCGCAATATGATCTGCCCATTTGCAAGGGCGGTTATTTGGATATAGACGTCGACGGGGAAATGACCCGGGTAGGCATCACCAGAGCCCATCTGGAAGAGGACGCGGGCAAACTGGTGCACCAGGGCGACATCACCACCACGCCTTTTTCGCTGGTGGATCTCAACCGCTCCGGCGTGCCCCTGCTGGAGATCGTTTCCGAACCGGATATGCGCAGTGCCGGCCAGGCCCGGGCTTATATGGAAAAGCTCCGTGCCATCCTGCTATTCGCCGGCGTATCCGATTGTAAAATGGAGGAAGGTTCCCTGCGCTGCGACGCCAATGTTTCCGTCCGCCCCCGGGGGCAGCAGGAATACGGCACCCGCACGGAGATCAAGAATTTGAATTCTTTCCGCGCGCTGGAACGGGCCATCGAATACGAGGCCCGGCGGCAAATGGAGGCCCTGGAGGACGGCGAAGCCATCCTGCAGGAGACCAGAACCTGGGACGAGGCCAAAGGCGTTACCAAATCCATGCGCTCCAAAGAAGAAGCCCATGATTACCGCTATTTCCCCGACCCGGATCTGCCCCCCCTGCGCATCAGCCGGGACTGGGTCGAAACCGTCAGCAAAGGCATGCCCGAACTGCCCGACCAAGCCGGCCAGCGGCTGATGGATCAATACGGCTTGTCCCATTATGATGCCGGGCTGATCACCCAGAGCCCGGATACGCTGCAATTCTTCGACGCCACCCTGGCTTTGCATCCCGATGCCAAAGCCGTATCCAACTGGATGATGGGCGACCTGACCCGCCTGTTGAACCAAAATAATATGGAAATCGGAGGGTCCCAAGTAACGCCGGCAGGATTGGCCTCCATGCTGAACTTGCTGGCGGACGGCACCATCAGCGGCAAAATGGCCAAAACCGTTTTTGAAGCCATGTTTGACAGCGGCCAGGATCCTCAGACCATTATCAAAGAAAAAGGCCTGGTGCAGATTTCCGACGCCGGCGCTTTGGCGCCGATGATCGATGAAATCGTGACCGGCAACCCGAAAGTGGTGCAGGATTACAAAAACGGCAAGGAAAAAGCCTTCGGCTTCTTCATCGGCCAGATTATGAAAGCCACCCGGGGCCAAGCCAGCCCGGAAGTGGTGAACCAACTGCTCAGAGAACGTTTAGACGGGGAGTGATTTTATGACATGGACATTGGCCAATAGAGACTGGTTTCTGGAAGAGGGAGCTAAAGTATATATCGTCGATACCACCCTGCGGGACGGCGAACAGACCGCCGGGGTCGTTTTTTCCAACGCAGAGAAAATCAGGATCGCCCGCTACCTGGACGAGATCGGCATCGATCAGATCGAAGCTGGCATCCCGGTCATGGGAGGCGACGAGAAGAAATGCATTACCGAGATCGCCCATATGGGCTTAAAAGCCAGCATCATGGCCTGGAACCGGGCGGTGATCGCGGATATTAAAGAATCCATGGAGTGCGGCGTGGACGCGGTGGCCGTTTCCATCTCCACCTCCGATATTCACATCCAGCATAAACTGCAGACCACCCGGGAAGACGTGCTGCATAGGATGTCCGACGCGGTGAAATTTGCCAAAGATAATGACCTGTATGTATCCGTGAACGCGGAGGACGCCTCCCGCTCCGATCTGGATTTTCTGACGGAATTTGCGCTGATCGCCAAACACGCCGGCGCCAATCGCCTGCGTTTCTGCGATACGGTGGGAACCTTGAATCCGCTGACCACCTTCCGCTCTATCAAAACCTTGCATGACGCGGTGGGACTGGATATCGAAATGCATACCCACAACGATTTCGGCATGGCCACCGCCAATTCCCTATCCGGCGTATATGGCGGCGCCAAATATGTGGGCGTCACCATCAACGGTCTGGGCGAGAGAGCCGGCAACTCCTGCCTGCAGGAAGTCATCATGGGTCTTAGACATTTAATGAATGTGGACGTCGATTACAACACCACCATCTTCCGGGAAGTGGCCCAGTACGTGGCGAACGCTTCCGGCCGCGAGCTGCCGGTCAGCAAACCCATCGTGGGCTCCAACATTTTCGCCCACGAGTCCGGCATCCACGGGGACGGGGTATTGAAAAACCCCTTGACCTACGAAGTTTTTAAACCCGAAGAAGTAGGCCTGGAACGGCAGATCATCATCGGCAAGCATTCCGGTACCGCCGCCATCAAATCCAAGTTCCGGGAATACCTGGTCAGTCTCAGCGAAGCGGACGCCAAGGAAGTTCTGGCCCGGGTGCGGCAGATGTCCATCGATAAAAAGAGATCGCTGTTTGATAAAGAAGTAGTACAGATTTACGAAGACATAATGAGGGAGAGGAATCAATAGTGGGAAAAACTATTGCTGAAAAGATCCTGTCGCAGAAAAGCGGCGTGGATGCACGGGCCAACGACATCGTGGTGGCCGATTTGGACTTTGTCATGGGTCAGGACGGGACCTCCGGGCTGGCCATCCGGGCCTTTGAAGAAATGCGTTCCACCCGGGTGTTCGATCCCCGCAAAATCGCCATGGTCATCGACCACAGCGCCCCCAGCCCCTTGGAAGGTGTTTCCGCCATCCATCAGGAGATGAGACGGTTTGCCGACCAGCAGCAAATCAACTTTTACGATATCGGCGACGGGGTCTGCCACCAACTGGTGCCCGAACAGGGACACGTGGTTCCCGGCGATCTGGTGATCGGAGCCGATTCCCATACCTGCACCTACGGCGCCATCAACGTGTTTTCCACCGGCGTCGGTTCCACCGACCTGGCGGCGGGGCTCAGCTCCGGCAAGCTGTGGTTCAAGGTGCCGGAAACTTTTAAATTTATCATGAACGGTCAGCTTCCGGCGGGAGTGTATGCCAAGGATCTGATCCTGTATTTGATCGGTGATGTGACCGCCGACGGAGCCACGTACATGGCGGCCGAATATACCGGCGCAGCCATCGACGCCTTGTCGGTGGAGGCCCGTTTCACCATCAGCAACATGGCCATTGAAATGGGAGCCAAATGCGGGCTGATGGAAGCGGATGAAAAAACCGCGGCATGGGTGAAAGCCCACAGCGACAAGCCATTTACCACGGTCAAGGCCGACCCCGACGCGGTGTACGCTAAGGTGAAGGAATACGATGTTTCCCGCCTGGAGCCCCAGGTGGCCAAGCCCCATACTGTGGACAACGTTGCGCCCATAAGCGAAGTTTTGGATATACCGATCCAGCAGGGCGTCATCGGCACCTGCACCAACGGACGCATAGAAGATTTCCGCATTGCCGCCGCCATTTTGAAGGGCAGAAAGCTGGCCCACGGCACCCGCCTGATCGTAGCGCCGTCTTCTCGCCAGGTGATGATCCAGGCCATGCGGGAAGGGCTGATCGAAACCTTTATGGAAGCGGGCGCGGCGGTGGTAACTCCCGGTTGCGGTCCCTGCGTAGGCACCCACAACGGCGTGCCTTCCAACGGCGAGAACGTCATTTCCACCGCCAACCGTAATTTCAAGGGCCGCATGGGCAACAACCAGGCCTTTATCTATCTGGGATCGCCGGCCACGGTGGCGGCTTCGGTTTTAAACGGCAAAATCAGCGACCCCCGCGAGTTTAACAGCTAGGAGGCTTCTTAATATGAATCTACACGGCAAGGTGCATAAGTTCGGCAACGACGTCAATACGGATTACATCATTTCCGGCCGGCATAAATTTAAAACCCTGGACATGAAGGAACTGGCCAAACACGTTATGGAAGACCTGGACCCGGATTTTTACGGCAAGATCCAAACTGGGGATTTCATTGTGGCCGGCAGCAATTTCGGCTGCGGCTCTTCCCGGGAACAGGCGCCCCTGGCCATTATCAACGCTGATATCAGCGCGGTGATCGCCAAATCTTTTGCCCGCATATTTTACCGCAACTGTATCAATACTGGGCTGCCCCTAATCGAATGCGATACGGACCATATCGAGCCCGGCGACGAGCTGGAAATCGATTTGAGCGCCGGCGTGCTGCATAATCTTACCCGGGGCGAGGATATCGCCATCACCCCGCTGCCGCCGGTGATGCTGAAAATTTTGAACGACGGCGGTCTGGTGGAGCATTTCAAAAAATACGGCGGATTCAATTTCGACTAATTTTACCTGATTCGATTGATGCGACTGATAACCGTAAGACTTTAAGACGCATTTTGGCATCAGGCAGCAATCCCCACTTACGGCCCGGCAGCGCCCGGGCTGATCCATCAACAAATCATCAGGAGGTTTGAATGTGACAAACGCAGCAACCGTTCCGGGAGAAAAAATAACGGTAACCAACGGAAGACTCAATGTGCCGGATCATCCGGTGATTCCTTTTATCATCGGCGACGGAACCGGTCCCGATATTTGGCGGGCCGCCTCCCGCGTGCTGGAAGCGGCGGTGGACAAGGCCTATAACGGTCAAAAATCCATCGTGTGGAAAGAAGTGCTGGCCGGCGAAAAGGCCTTCGACCTGACCGGCGAGTGGCTGCCCCAGGAAACCCTGGACGTGATCAAGGAGTACATCATCGCCATCAAAGGGCCGCTGACCACGCCGGTGGGCGGAGGCATCCGTTCCCTCAACGTGGCCCTGCGGCAAAAGCTGGATTTATATACGTGCCTGCGGCCGGTGCGCTGGTTCGAAGGCGTACCTTCCCCGGTGAAACGGCCCCAGGATGTGGATATGGTGATTTTCCGCGAGAACACCGAAGACATCTACGCCGGCATCGAATATCAACAGGGCAGTCCGGAAGCGGGAAAGCTGATGAAATTTCTGCTGGAGGAAATGAAGGTCAGCCAGATCCGTTTTCCTCAAACCTCCGCTCTGGGCATCAAACCGGTTTCCGCAGAAGGCAGCAAACGCTTGATACGGGCGGCCCTCGATTACGCCCTCGCCCAAGGATCAAAGAGCGTTACTCTGGTGCATAAAGGCAACATTATGAAGTTTACCGAAGGCGGTTTTAAAAATTGGGGTTATGAATTAGCCGAAACCGAGTACGGCGACCGGGTGTTTACTTGGAACCAGTACGACGCCATCAAGGAGCAAAGCGGGGCGGAGGCGGCGGACAAAGCCCAGCAGGAAGCGGAAGCAGCGGGCAAAATCATCGTCAAGGACGCCATCGCCGATATTTTCTTGCAGCAGATCCTGACCCGCCCCTCCGAATTCGATGTGGTGGCCACCTTGAATCTGAACGGCGACTATATTTCCGACGCCTTGGCGGCTCAGGTGGGCGGCATCGGCATCGCCCCCGGCGCCAACATCAACTATCAGACCGGCCACGCCATCTTTGAGGCGACTCACGGCACCGCGCCCAAATATGCCGGTCTGGACAAAGTCAATCCCTCCTCGGTGATCCTGTCCGGGGAAATGATGCTGCGGCATTTAAACTGGGACGAAGCCGCCGACCTGATCATAGCCGCCATGGAAAAAACCATCGCCGGCAAAGTGGTCACCTACGATTTCGCCCGGTTGATGGAAGGCGCCCGCGAAGTCAAGTGCTCCCAGTTCGCCGACGCCCTGATCGAGAACATGTAATCCAACCAAGGAAGCAGGGGGACGGTTCTCTTGCTTCCAAAAGTTATAATCCCTTAGCTGAATGTACAAACATTCCGTCGCCAGACTCCGCATGGGAAACGCCAGCGTTTCCCATGCCTGCGTCAAGTGCTCCTCCATGTTTATACATTCAACACGATTGACCCAACAGAGGGACGTCAGACTGTGTGAAAACAGGTAGAAAAGATGGCTAAAAGTAGGCACTTACCTGATATAATAGAGATAGTGGGAGGTGCCGGAATGAGCTATATAAAAGGCGAAGATCGAAGGCAAATTGCACTGTTTGCCGAAT
>DATMYB010000564.1:0-9123 GCA_035561215.1 Syntrophomonas sp.
ATATATAATTATTCTCGAAAGTTCTGTTCCCCAGAATGTCCGTCATGGTTTTGCCGTTACCGGACGGGGCCAGAGCATAACTTGAAAACTCTTCGTCCGTCCGGTCGGTATTAACCTTCGGTATGCGTCTCAGCTCATCTATACCCTCATAGGATTCTATAAAGGTCTGTAAAGCTTTAATAATACTCATTTTTCGGCTTTCCCTCCTGCCGCTTTGGCAATTTTGTCCATGATGATACTACCCTTATCCTGCCACATCCGGCGATCCCAAAATGGCCCCCTGGTTGGTGCTCCATGGTAGGTCATGTCCTTATCCGTGAGTTCCTTTGGAGCGCGACCTACCATCAACTTGCCGTAATAATGGTATCTAGAGTAGGGCTGGATAAAAGTAATCGAATCCTCCTCAATAATTCGGGTGTTTTTGAGTATACCCTGCTGCATTGGAACGTATTTGTCCATATACCGAGCGACCTCGTCGGTAAGTAACTTCTGCACCCGCCCGGACGGTTCCAAGCCCCGCTTTTTTAGCATGGTGTCGATATTATCGAGATTGGTTACTACAGTCATGCCGCTTGTCATTTGCCCGATACCTCCCAGTGTCGCATTCCGGAGCCGTAATCCCGCGTGTCAACGTTGGTCACGGTCATGACGTCATCATACTGCTGCTGTAGCTCCTTCGACGACTTGACCACATCGTAGTCGATCGCACCCAGAATAACAATGTCCCCAGACTGCAACGTCCATGTGCCGGTCTTATCAGCCAGAGCGGCCCAGGCCTTCGGCTTAACATAGCCTGGGATAGCCATCGGGATAAGCAACATAAGCCCGTCAGCCGACGATACGCCAGTCTTGCGGACAACTGCTCCCTTGGAACTATCCCAAAAGACACCACGCAGTACAGTGCGCTGCCACTTCTCGGTGGTGCCATCAAGGTATTTGTTATAGACCGTTACGGTGTGCGGAAACATAATCAGCACCACCTTACAGCCCGGACTATGCTGGGCAAATATAGCATGGCGGCGTCAAGTAGTCGTTGGTCATCGGTTTTTGGCTTCTTTTGGGCAAAGGACTTGCTCCAACTCCCCACTGACTGACTAGTAACCTCCCCACCCTGCTCGTTTACCTGCCAAGCCTCAGCCACCGCGCAAGCGGCCATGCTGACGCTTTCAGCGGGCGTGTAGCTGGCGGACTGGCTACCAGTGATCCGGTCAAGGTAGGTGCTGGCCCGGAGGATAAGCCGGCCAAAGTCATACTCGGTCAAGGCATTGCCCTTGTATACATCGGTATAAAATTCATAGCCTGCATACGCCGCCATGGCCGTCACCTCTATTCTTCAACCTGCGCCCTTGCTGTCTCCAACAAGAGCACCCGTTCGGCCTTGTTCTTGCAGCCGGTAAGATCGACTTCCATTTCCAACGCCAGGGCTTCCAACTCCGCATTGGTCATCCGTACGAAGTTTTTCTCAGCCAGGGCGTTAGCCTCTGGCTGATCTCCGGCAACCTCATAGCCCTTTGCCTCGTACTCGTCCAACCGGCTGGAGTCAATGTTGCGGCTAATACCGCCTTTTTTAATTAACATCGTGTACCCTCCTTACGCAGCCGGTTTTTTATGCAGGTAGATGCCTTTGACCTTGTTGTCGTAGACAAGGGCATCATGGTACAGGCGAAATTGGAATTTCCATGCATCCTTGTCCTGGTTCACATCCGGGCTGAAGATCTTGGGCAGAGCAAATTTCTTTACCTGCAGGATCGCGCCGGGATAGATGATCATGAAGTTAATATCACTTGCTCCGGACGCAGTTTTTTTGTAATAGGTGTTCTCTGCCCAGGTCGGGGCACTTTCACCTGTTGCGTTGCTGTAAACACCATTGCTGACCGTATAGTAATCCTTATACTTTGTAGCCCAGTCGGCGGGTTGGGCAGTGGTCAAAGTATATGCCGGTGCCATCTTGCCATAGCCCCAATTGGTAGAACCGTCATTAAGGGTGAGCTCCGTGTAAAACCTGGTAGGCGGCACGTAGGTAATCGGCATATTGTTATATCCAGCTAATACCGTGTTGACGGTGCCGTCACTACCCCACTGGCGGCTCAAGGCATTGTTCAATATCGGCTGTAGGTCACTATTGATATACAGGCGTCTACCCTCCAGCGGGACCTCGTCAGCGTTGAGCTGTCTCACTGCCTCGTCAATGGCCGTAATCACAGTGTCTTTGGTGAGCAATGCAGCGGACGCCGTGGAGATACCGGACTTGCTTGCATACTTTGCAAACCGGTAAGCGTCCAATTCGGGTACAACATGCTCCCGCATGAAACTGCCGGTCACCGTACCAAAGGCCATCCCCAGGGTTTCCTCATCATCCATGCGATCGATCGACAGTTCCTTGCCTCGCTCTTCAGTCAGGGTCAGCGTTTCCCATGCGACCGTGACGTCACCTTTGGGATACCCGTTTACCCGGGAATAGTCCCCCAAGCCGGTAGTGCTGACTTTTAACACTTTCACTTCATTAACGCCAGTAAAATCTGCCCTGGTGGCGGCGTCCATACCCTCGGTAACCGCTGCGGCTTTATAAATCGCATCGATCACCGGAAGAAATCGTTTTGCATACTCAATGCTATTTGCCATAATTCCTTTTCTCCTTTACTATTTTTTGTCTGCAGGAAGCCCTGCAGCGTTCATGGCGGCGGCGATAAACTTTTCAGCGTCTCCACTGCCCAACGGATCGCCATGATCCCCTCCGCTATCTACCGTAGTAGTGGTCGACTTGTCAGCCTCGAACAGGTAGGCCGAATCAGTTTTTAATTTAGTTAGTTGATCGTCCAGGCCCAGCAATTTGTCGCCGTCCAGTTTAATGGCATCCATATCCAGCAGAGCCTTGACAGCTTTTGAGTTCTTCGCCTTACCGGCGACCAGGGCCATTTCCAAGGCGCTATCTAGCTTCATTTTGCCGATATCTGCGTTATACTTTGTTTCCCAGTCGGCAGCGTCTTTTTTGAGCTTCTCCACATCAACGCCATCAAACTTTTTAACCGCTTCCTGCAGATCCTTGATCGTTTGATTGGCAGTGTTCAGCTCCCCGATTTTACCGTCTAGTTTGGCTTTGTCAACATACTGGCCGGTGGCCAGATTGCCCAGCTTGATATCTTTATTATCTTTCAGTGCAGCTTCTAATTCCGCATAGGTCAGGGCCTTATCTGCAAAAATGTCCTTTAAAAAATCCATGCTAATCCTTTCCCGGCAGCGATTTAATTTATAATTGCGCGGCCACTCCGCGCCGTGCCGCCTCTGCATTTTAAGCCCAGCAGGGAAGGGCAATTTACCAATAAAAAATAAGCCTGTTTAACGTCAGCGCTCATGACGAGATAGATTGTCACCCCCTCAAAACGGGCATAAAAATACCGCCTGCGAGTGCAAGCGGTTTACGCACGATATGTTATTATTTCGATGCTGTTCCGTTTTTTTATTGGTATAACCTATCGACCAAATCAGCAGCAGTCCTACCCCTTGCGGTTATAACCATGCCCATTTCTTCGGCCTTTTGAACCTCTGCTACTTCTTCGTCTCCGCATAAATCTCTGATTTCATCCGCAATGTCATCGTCAATATCTATTTCTTCGTTTTCTTTAAGCCTGGAGGCTAAAGCAAAGAATGCAGTATCTGCCAAAATTTCTTTTAGAAAACTGATTTCTTGATTATTAAATTTGACTTTCATCCTTGCCCAGCCTCCTTTTCAGCGTTTGGGATTTATCTGTGCTTGTTCGCCACGCAGTAACTATTTTCCCAGTCTCAGTATTCACGGCAATGGTTGCATATTCACCAATGAACTGCTGTGTGCCGTCCGCTCTTATTTTACCAATTTTCAAAGGATTTAACAACGCATCCTGAGCAGCAGGTGCCGTAACGTTGCGCTGCACTGCTCTTATTCCGAAATGTTGGGATACTTCCTTAACTGTAACGCCGTTTGACGCCTTAATCCCTGAAAGTTCCTGATAGGAAGCTATTTCCCTGTTTATGCTGCCTGCCCTCGCCGCCTCGCTACGCCCAAAGCCCGGTATCTGCTCCCGGTCGCCCTGGCGCTTCAGCCCGGTCTGTTTGATAAAATCTCGCTGTACCCGTTGCCAATGCGCAATCTTTGCCGCCGCCTCTTCAGTTGGCTGACTGGCGGCGTCCATGGCTACGTACTCGCGTCTCCACTTCCTGATCGTTCTTTCAATGTGGCGCTGCTGCTGTGTGGCTTCGTACTCAGTCATTTTTTTGCCGTTATATTCGTATTTCTCGGCGTTCATGTCGTCTAGCTCGGCTTGCGTATAAGCAGGATCGGAAACGCCTTCAATGTACGATTGGAAACTATGATGGCAATTCCATCCGCACAACCCAGCTCCAGTACCATAACCGGTTTCTTTCACGAAATCTGGATACTTCGGATGTGTCCCCGACCGGCTGAATATTTTACCCTGCCACACGGCATGTTCAGGTCGGGCTCCGGCATGGGCGGAAGTCTCCACTAAATCACAACCCATTTCCTCGGCCCTTGCCTCAGAAAGTTTTCCTGCCGTGGAATTCACACCGGTTACAACGGCCCGGCGAACTGCAACCTCGATATTATCCATCTTGCCGCCGGGGTACTCAATTGACGCCAGGCCTCGTTCAGCCAGGCTCTTAATGCTGTTTCTAATAGCACTATTATAGTCGAAGGCGCCCGACGTTACCTGCATATACGCCTGATCTAAGGCCCGTTCAAACTGCTTTTGCGCCGCGCCGGCGGTTGTCTGAGTCAAATTGGTAAATAGACCACTGGTTTTATCAAATCCCGATTGCAAGACTGACTGCAGCGCCGGATCTGCATCAAGCGGCGTTGGATTCAACCCAGCTTTGCGATAGATCGAGTCGTCAGCCTTTAACGCCGTGGCGCCAGCCTCTTGCATTAGCCGCTTGATCTCTCGCTGGGTTTTGCCGGTCATGGCCGATAGCTTTTTAACTATCTCGTCATGCAAAAGCCCCATTTCCTGCAGCTTCACAAATTGGTGCTGGGCTGCCGGTATGAAATAGTCATAAGTGCTAATCCGCCGGGCCATATCAGCCAGGATATCCATTTCAGCTTGACTGTACAACTCGATCATATTGTCCGGGATCTGATCCAGGTATTTCGGTTTAAGCATTGTTACCAAATCCCATCACAAGACCAATGCTTTTATAGAAATCACGCTCCAATTGCTTTTTAACCTCTTCGAGGTCGATGGTCACGCGAGTATCCTGGTCGATGCATATTTCCCTGTAGTTGTGTTTTGCTATAATCTCAGCAGAAGCGATCATAGCCGCGGCGGCAGATGCAGAAACGGCCACTGGTTCAGGAAGATAAGCAAAGGACACCTTTTTTTTATTCTCGCAGGTATCTTTATAGGGGCATTCACGGCGCACCTTAACCATTTTAACCATTCTCGACAATCCCATTTTATTCACCCCCCTGGGAATCCCATCAGATCATTATCCTCGGGCTGGATCATTGCTTTAGCTGTAGCCTCATCCTCCCCGTACCACTTGCATCTGTACTCCCATTTCTGCATGATGCCGTCCCGGATCTCCTGCAGATCCCGGACGCGTTCGGATTCTTTATCGATGATATAACTATCTTCAAAGTTAACCGTCACCATAGCGTCCGGGTTAACCGGTTGCCCGAGGATCTCTTTGCCGGCCCACAGGATAGCCCGCACCAGGCCCTTTAATGCCCGCTCGATCACAATATAATGCTTAGCGGCGTTCTGTACCAATTCTTGTTTATCGCCCATGTACTGGGTGGCTGTAACGATCGATCCAGCGTTAAATTGATAATGCTTCGTACCCAGGCCGCACTTAAAGCTGAGATAATCAAGCTGAGCTTGGATGCCGTCTCTGTTCTCCTCGACCCGTAATGCCGGGTTAAACTCCTGGACGGCCATCTGCTTGCCATTTTCATCGACTAAAGCGTCGCCCACCTGGACAAATAGCTGCTGCATGACATCGTCGGGCGTGACCGTGTTTCCGTCGAGATCTGTATAGACCAGCGATTGATTATAAAAGACCTTTTTCCCGCCGAGTTTGAAATCCCGGTTAAGATTGTTAAAAGCCAGATCAACGCCCATCAGGTTATCGATCGCATGGGCGTAAATTGACATTCCTAGGCCATTGGCCTTGTCATATGTATTAACAATATTGGGGCTAAAAATGCTAAACAGCGGCACGTCTGAACCGGTATAAAGCACCGGGGCGATACCCAGAGGCAATGGCGCCGGCGTAAGCTGATCGTTCTGCGCATTAAAATATTCATTCGTGATCTGGTAGCCCCTGGCCGTCAGCTCGTGAGTCTCTAAATAAATATAAGACTTACCCTTTTCAATAACTTCCGACGCAAAAGCAACATCGATTATCCGGCCCTGGCGTACCGTTATCGGGATAATCTGCTGAGCAGTCAGATAATCGATTCTGATCCTTGTTTCGGTGTTTTTCAGAATAATTTCTCCATCGACTTCCATGCCGGATAGCTTCAGGACGAAAGCGCCGGTACCGCTCATGAACGCTTTTTCCACTAAAGCGTTACCCTGCTCCCAGAAGTCATTTTCACCCAGAACCCCACCGGTCTTCTGTTCATCTTCGGCGCCAACGACAAACAAACTGGAGGCCTTATCATCGATAACGATTTCGGTTTTCTCGTTAAGCAAGATAGAGGCCCAATCTTCACAAACTTTTTTGCCCATTTTCAGCGAGTATAATTTGCGGGTTCGGTGCCGATCCCCGGACAGCTCCACAAATTGGTGAAACGGCTCATGAAACCCCTTCCACCAGTCACGCCAGATCTGGATATGACTGTAATAGTCCGATGGAATGTTATATTTTTTTGTCCTGTTCAGGTATTCAACCACAGTTACTATGTTCAAGGCTTTATCACCTCCCCGATTTTGTTTTTGTACGGCAGCCAGCTGTATTGATCAGCATTGACCGTATGATCATTACGGTCCTCTGGCTCATCCTTGTCCTCTTTCCAACTGTACAGGTTCATTTCTCGGATGCACTCCTTACAGGTGTCCACGATAAGATAGTCCTCATGGGCCATCCAACCTGATTGTAAGTTAATTCGGTCAATGATGACCGTTTTCTTCCAAGCCGGATTGAAAACGTAAATGCTGCCGTGCTGGCGCTTGTACTTCTGGCATTCAAGGATCGTTGCCTGATCCGCTGAATCGATAAATACATTTTTCGCAAACCCCCAATCCTGCCGGCATTTCTCCAAAAAGGGAGTTAGCTTCCCGGGGACATCCGACGGCGCGATCGGTACGACCAGATCTTTGTTGTTATAGACCTGCTCGGCTAGGGTGATTACCTTCCGGCACGTCGTTATGCCAGTAAACACAAAAGCGAATGTATCCTCGCTATTACGGCTATAAGAGGTATCCACACCACAACTGAACAGCAAATATTTAAAGCTTTTCGCCTTTTTTGGTGTAATAATATTCTCTGGTCGCAAGTTGAATATAAGCCCGGTTGATCGGCCCCGGAGCCCCTGAATCTTGTTTTTATATAACTTAGTACCTACCGGTACATTGCCGATTGCTTGAGCCTTTTTCTCTTCGCTCAGCCCGGCG
Organism: Syntrophomonas sp.; assembly: GCA_035561215.1. GTDB lineage: Bacteria > Bacillota > Syntrophomonadia > Syntrophomonadales > Syntrophomonadaceae > Syntrophomonas_B. The sequence goes on from DATMYB010000564.1 coordinate 7,614, forward strand.
TTATGCTCAAAAGCAAAGAACCAATGCACCCAGCCGGGCTTTGGTTCTTTGTCAAGCATTTGGTTCAGTTCGTCGGGTGCGTCGTCTTTGTATTCCAGCAATGGTCGGCTGTGGTTAATATATTCGTCGTAAACCGGCAATCCGGGATCGTCTGGGTTCAGCGTCGCTAATAGGTAATCGCAGCGCATGGCCGCCTCTCTGACGTATTCCATGTCAGCGATATTGATTTCATCAATGTACAGGCAACCATACTGCCCTCCGAGCGCCTTTTTCCAGCGGGCCTTGTTATCGTACCCTAAGACGTAAATAATCTTGTCCCGATACGTCAGATGCGGCAGTGAATGCAACCCCCGGCCTGCTGGATTGTACTGCACCAGCGGACCGAATATATCCAGGATGCCTAAATCTTTGTTGATTATGTTTTTCTCGATGGTGCCAAGATCCAGACCGGAAAGAATGTGAATCTTTTTCGACGACTCAGCCACTTTGAGCATAAATTTAAAAACTCCGACCGTTGTTTTCCCGGCCAGGGTCGTGCCCTCAAGGAACTCAACCGGCGCGTTATGCCGGAGGAAGGCCTTATACTTCGGCGATAGCAGGAATTGCTCATCCATCATCTTTCAACTGCTCTAAAATAGCGTCCAGCTTATCGGTGTTGGTGTTGACCTGGCCGCTGAACTCTAACCTGTCGTTGAACATCCCAAGGTGACGGGCAATGCTGTCCAGGGCCCCCTTCTTATCCGCAAGCTTGTACTTCTTAAGATATCCAACGAAATGCCGATCTTCGCCTTTGCCTTCCCATATTTCAATAACATCCAGCCCCGCCAAGACTGCAGCCGTCTCATCATCAAGCTCATGTATGCCCTTCGGACTGCCGTCATCGTTGAACAGTTTGCGGGGATCAAAAAAACCTAATCGGGCATACTCCTGTAACACTCTATCCGCCGTGATCTCTGTACGCTCTGAACGACCTTGCATTGCCTTGTTTATAAGCTCTTGAATCTTAGGTTTTCTTAAGTTTTCAAATCCGATTACTTCCGCCGTTTTCGCCGAATACCCCGCCCGGATAGCGGCCTGTGTGGCATTAAGATCCACCAGGTACTCCTCAACGAATCTTTGCTGTTTTGCTGTAAGCTTTGCCACACTGACCACCTCCTTTGTTTTCGGGCATAACAAAAGCCCCAGACGAATCCAAGGCTGACAGACAAAAGAAAAACTCGGACTAGTGTCCGAGCTCCAATTATTATTTTAAAATCAAGTCCTCTGTTTGTCAATAGCCTTACAGGTACGGGTCTAGATAAATTTTGCTGATCGACTTGGTCCCCTTCGTGGGCGCTTTCCGCTTCCGGCCCTTCGACTCACTCTTGGGAACCATGGCTCCCGCACCATATACCGCGTCCCCCGGTTGCCTAATTACTTTTTCAACGCCTCGCGGCCACTCTCCCCCCCCGTGCCCCCGCGGCAACGATACCCCTGGTCCGGGTCAATGTATACCATCTCAGTGCCGCAA
>DATMYB010000565.1:0-4982 GCA_035561215.1 Syntrophomonas sp.
TCTGTTAACCCTAAGTCCGCATATTATTTGTCGAGGGAAATTTCTGCAGGGCAAGGGGTCGTCAATCGCAATACTGGACGTATTGCGATTGACGACAACGCAGCCATGCAGAAATTTAACCGACAAGGAAATGTGGAATTAAGGTTGACAGAGTACTAAGTTCAGCGTCAAGTGCTCCTCCATGTTTATACATTCAACGGAAGCAGGGGGACGGTTCTTTACTTCCGCCTCCCCTGTTCCCGCTCCTCTACACTGTTCAAACCATATCCAGCCGCAGGCATATTGCCGTCATATCATCCCCCGGTTTGCCCGCAGCCAGACTCAGCGCCCGGTTGATCACGGCCTGGGCTATGATCTGGGGATCGTTTTCACGGACTTGGGCCAGCAAGCGCGGTATCCATACCTCTCCGTTCTGCTCCCGGGAAGCTTCCATGACCCCGTCGCTGACCATCAGAATCAACTCTCGGGGCTGCAGGGTACGTTTCTCGCTGCTTACCTCCACTTCTTCCAAAATGCCGATAGGCAAAGAGGAGGAGCTTAAAACGGAGATCTGCCGTCCTCTTTTTATAAAGGTGGGGGCGCTGGCGATTTTGATAAAATCAAGTTCCGCGCTGTATAAATCAATCAGCATCATGTCCATGGTCGTAAAGCTCTCACTGTGTGAACGCAGCAACAAAACCGAATTGATAGTCTTTAAGGCCAGTTCCTTGTCAAATCCGCTTTTCAGCAGATCTACCAGCAGCTTTACCGCGGTTTTGCTTTCGTCCCGGGCTTTCTCGCCTACGCCCATGCCGTCGCTCAAGACGACCAATTCTTTGCCCTCATCCAGGGTATTAATCATCAGACTGTCACCGCTCTGGTCTTCGCGGGCGACTTGGGCAAAAGCGCTTACGACTTTGTAGTTAAAAGACCGTTTCAGCGAAAATTCACAGGCGCCTTTGCCTTTTGAACCGGGACAATTTTTTCGGCTGACTTCCAACTTCTGCCCCAATACCGCAGAAAGCGCCGGCGCCACGCTAAGCTCGCAGCCGCTGCCGTCAACGCAGGAGGCGCTGACCACATTTATGGAGACCAAATCGCCCTTGCTGCGTACCGGGCTGATATCTTTAAGATTTATACCCTGCCGCTTGCTGGCTTTTAACAACTGGTCACGCAAGTCAAGGTCGACGGAAGAATCGATTATAATTTCATCCGCCAGACTTCTCACCACCTGGCCGACGCCTTTCAATTGCCGTGCCACCAGTTCCCGTGATTCCCCCATTTTTTCCGACCAATACTCGTTGATGCGTAAATTATCGAACAAATAATTTACGGTGGTTACCAATTCGCGCCCATGCAGACATTTTTTCTTAAGGGCCGGCGGCATGTTTTCATAGGTTATTTGCCCGGCGCTTTCAGCCTGACAGAAAAGCTCCAGCACGTCCTGGGCCGTGTTTTGATATTCCCGATGCCAACAACTGCTGAAACGGTTGCAATCTTCACAGAAGCCGTTGGCCAGTTCATCATACAAATAATTGAGGCAGGCATTTCCCCGCGGCGACATGGTTACTTCTTCGGTCCCGGTAAAGGTAGAGCTCAACTCGTCAAAAACCTGAGCCAGGTGGTGGATGCGGTTGCCGATGGTTTCGTCTATGCGATTGTCATTGGAATCGTCGGCAGTTTTGCGGCCGGATAAAAGGCCCAAACTTTGTACCGGCAGCTTTTCTTTCAAGGATTCGGGCAGGATTATGAAAATCAGACTGGCTATGCCGGTTTCCCATAGTCCCACCACCGTCAGTTGGCTGTCGGCGATAAACATGGACAAGGCCAATGTTCCCAGCATATAGCCGATAATTACTCCCAAACGTCCAAAGCTGCCAAATATGCCGGCCAGAAGTCCGGACATGGAATACATACCCAACGTCTGCGCAAAATAGCTGGAGGCAATGGAAGGGAGTATGCCCGACATTACTCCCATGATCGCGCCGCCGCCGGTACCCCAAAGATATGCCGATATCATAATGGCCAGCCGGCATAAAATGCCGCTGACCTCAAGTCCCGCCACCTGCAGGCCGCCGAGTCCCATGATCAAGCCTACCCCCAGCACCATGAAAGCTCCCATTTCTTCAAAGCCAAAACTGGCCATAGGTTTTTTCTGCTGAATCGCCTCATAACAGCGCAGCAGCACGTAGCTGATTACGCCGCTGATCAGGGCTTCAAAAACGATGACCATTTCCTGATAGAAATTCATATCGTTTATCATCAAGGCGGCGCTTTTAACCACGATAATAACCGCCGCGGTTATAGCCGGCACTCCCCACCAGGCTTTATTCAAAGGGATTTTTTCCGTATTCAGTATCCACAGCATTACCAGCAAAGCGGTCATATTCACCGCCAATGCTCCGGCCGGGAGCACATAAGCCAGTCCCAGCAGACTCGCCGCCAGCAAAATTATGCTGCGGTTAAGGTCTCTGGCTCCGAAAACAGCCACATAAGCAAATATAAAAGGCAGTAGCTCACCGAGAATGAAAGCTCGCGCCAAAATCACCGCTCCGACGGCCAGCAACAAGTTTTCCCATAACAGCAAGCCCCTGACCCCGTCAACGAAATGGTCCACGCGAACGTTATTGAACCATTGGGCAAATTGAATCTGCGGCAGGCGCCAGGCACGACCCGGCTTACGTCTTGCCCTTCTGGAAGAAAAATCGTCTTCCATCCTCTGGTAAGGGTATATTTCCAGTCGATCCAACATTGCGTTACCCCCCTTGCGACTCAACCTGAGTTTTATCATTATAGCAAGGCGCACTTCATAAAATTGTCAGCCCAGGGGGGTGGGCTTGATTTTATTCATACAAAATCTACGTTTATAAACCTTCCGCGGGCAGCATGTTGCAGACTTCAACATTTATCCTTAAGGAAAGTACGAGGACACATTTAGGACACAATACTCCTTTATTATAGCTTTGCAGTAAAAAGTTATAACCCACCCTGAATGATGCCATTAAGTATGGCAAATATTTTATTTAATAAGGAGGACTGAAAATGGTTTGGGATTTGTTGTTTCGTCTGGCGCTTGTAGGAGCTGCTGTTACTGGGTTCCTCCATGTTGATCGCTTTATTGACGATTATGCTGGGAGCAGGTGCAATCGCCTCAGAATTAGACTCCGGATTAATTCAAGGGATTCTTACCCGCCCGATCCGCCGTTATCAATATATTCTCGGCAAACTCGGCGGATTGGTTATTTTGGTATGTCTATACGCTACCTTGCTGTTCTTCTTGCTTCTTCTCATCGGAGCTCTTTTTGGCCTTAGTACGATAATGAATTTAACGTTCCCTCAAATCATCAGAGGATGGTTGCTATATCTTTTGCTGCCCGTCGCGCTCCTTTGCCTTACTTTATTTTGCTCCGTGGTGCTGAAAACAGTGCCGGCCGGAATCCTGCTAATATTTATATACATCCTGGGAAATGTGGGTGGCATGGTGGAAATGATTGGACTTTACATGAATGACAGCTCCGTCATCGGGATCGGGATTTTTGCCAGCTTGATTTCACCATTCCAGAAGATTTACAGCACGATGGAACGTGTCATACTTCCGAGCTCCGGGATTGTCGGAAGTGCAATGTCGGCTGGCGCTTTATCAGCAGTTGGACAGCCTGCGAGTATATGGATGTTTGTCTACATTGCTATTTACATGCTCGGCTTCACGACCCTGACAATACAAAAATTCTCCCGCCAAGATATTAGCTAGCTGTGGTTTACTTATTGGAAGCAAGGGGATGATGGTTCGAGCTTCCAAATAAACCCGGGAAAGCGGAAAAACCACTCGCCTTCTATAATGACCAGATGATGCCTTGCAGAAGATCGTGGTCACTGACGATTAACTCCGATTTTTCCAGCATATCCATGATTTGCAGGGTAATAAGGGCTCCGGCATTGATAATATCGGCCCGCTGGGGCTGCAGTCCCGGCAGTTTTTTGCGCTGTTCCAGCGGGGTTCTTTCCAATAGCTGATAAATTTCAGCCACTTCCTGGCGGGTCAGATGATGCCCATGTACTTTGATCGAATCATATTCCCTCAATTCTAATTTAATTGCAGCTAGAGTGCTGGCGGTACCTCCTACCATAACCAAAGGGTATTGCATGAATTTTGGCTGCATGGCTTGGACCGGCTGCAACCGTGCCTTTATATCATCGGCGTTCATACGCATATCCGTAGCCCGGACCGCTCCTACCGGCAGAGATACCGCAAAATTCAACTGGTTGCAAATGAACTCGGCGCTGCCGCCGCCCAGATCCACCACCAGGGGAACATGCTCCAACCGCAATCCATTCTCCACACCGGTATAACTGAGCCGTGCCTCTTCTTCCCCGCTGATGATTTCAACCGGTATAGGCATGCACCGGGCCGCCTCGTCGACGAACTCCTTGCTATTGGACGCCTCCCGCACGGCACTGGTAGCCACCGCCCGGCAACGCTGTACCTGGTAATCTTTCATCACCGGCTGAATCTTCTGCATCCACCGGCAACTGCGTTCCGTCGCCTCACGGCTTATTTGCCCGCTCCGGCTCAAACCGGCGCCGATTCGAGTCGTCTCGATTTCGCGGTAAAGGCTTGACAAACCAGCATCATTTTTTTCTGCAATCAACAACCGGCATGAGTTGCTGCCTATATCTATGGCTGCATAACGCATGGATCTTCCTCCTGTTATTAATCTCGGGGAAGCATGGGGAGGTTTTTGCTTTGAAAAAATGCTTAAGTTCAATAAAAAAACAAAAAGAACGCCCCTTTGTGGATTCATCGTGTTGAATGTATAAACATGGAGGAGCACTTGACGCTGAACTTAGTACTCTGTCAACCCTAATTCCACATTTCCTTGTCGGTTAAATTTCTGCATGGCTGCGTTGTCGTCAATCGCAATACGTCCAGTATTGCGATTGACGACCCCTTGCCCTGCAGAAATTTCCCTCGACAAATAATATGCGGACTTAGGGTTAACAGA
>DATMYB010000566.1:0-2783 GCA_035561215.1 Syntrophomonas sp.
TTCGGCAAATGACTTGTCTGAATTTCCATCTGCTGTGTTGTCGTCGCTCACCATAGCTACGGCTATGCTTCGTGACGACCCCTTGCAGACTGAAAATTCATCCTGCGTCCTTTATCCAAAAGTGAATGGTACAGTACACTATTCCTTCTCCGATAAACTGAATTTCAGAAAATAATCTATACCGGAAATAACCGTAATCGCCAGCGCAATGTATATGGCACATATCCCCACTATGTGCAGCGGAGGAATTAGGTTTTCCAGAATAATAATGATCACCGCTGTAATTTGCGAAATGGTTTTAAATTTACCCAGCTTGCTGGCCGGAATAATGATGCCTTCCTCCGCCTTGACCGACCTTAAACCGGAAACGGCGAATTCACGACCCAATATAACAATGGCTATCCATCCCGGCAAACGTCCCAATTCCACCAAACATATGAGCGCCGCTGTTATCAGCAATTTATCCGCAATGGGGTCAAGGATAATGCCCAGTTTGGTGATCTGTTTATATTTGCGCGCCAGATATCCGTCCAGACTGTCAGTCAATGCCGCCGCTACAAAAATTATCGCCGCCAGTAAATCCCCGTGAGGGATATTCAAAACCAGCACCACCACAAACACCGGCACCAGGAATATTCTGAGCAAAGTGAGGCTATTGGGAACATTCATCGGCGACTTCTCCAATCATGTCATAATCACGTATGGCTTTTAATTCAACTTTAGCAAAATCTCCTTTAGTCAATTTCTTTTCGCTTTTTACCATGGTCACGCCATCGACTTCGGGAGCCTGAAAATATGTCCGGCCCAGGTACAGATTGGACGCAGGCGAGGATGATATTAGTATGTCATATTTTTGCTGCAGCCGCTCTTTATTTTTCTTGCGGCTGATGCTTTTCTGCAGCTTCATGATAGCCGCCAATCGTTCCTGTTTGATCTCCTCAGGAACCTGATCGGGCATTTTTATGGCCGTCGTACCTTCTTCCGGCGTGAAAGCGAAAGCTCCCACCCAATCAAACTCGGTTTCCCCCATAAAATCATACAATATTTTAAAATCTTCCTCTGATTCACCGGGAAAGCCCAGCATAATCGTGGTACGCAGAGCCAATCCGTCAATGCGGCGGCGTAATTCGGCCAAAATGTTTCTCAAATCCGCCGACGAATGCTTACGGTTCATTACTTTTAAAATCTTGTCGGATGCATGCTGGATCGGTATGTCCAGGTAGGGAACGATCTTCTTCTCCGATGCGATCGTATCGATAATATTGGAAGTAATATGGGCCGGATGCAGATACAGCAGACGTATCCAATGCAAACCGTCAACTTGGACCAGTTGGCGTAAAAGATGATCCAGCCCGATGTTATCAGGCTGGTCTTGTCCATATACGGCCGTGTCCTGGCCGATTACCACCAGTTCTTTCACACCTTTTCCCACCAGTTCCCGAGCTTCGCTCAGCAGGTCCTCCGGCGGGCATGAGCGCAGCCCTCCCCGGATGGAAGGAATGGCACAGTAGCTGCAGCGGTTGTCGCAGCCCTCGGTAATCTTTAAATAAGCGTATCCCGGCGGAGTCGTCAATATCCGCTTCCCTTTTTCAATAAAAGTCAGCGGCGGCGGGCTGACGGCAATCAGCCGCTCCCCACCGATGATTTGCTCCAGATACTGGTCTATTGCCGTAAAATCGGATATTCCTATTAATCCGTCCAGTTCCGGCAATTCGTCTAGCAATTCCTGTCCGTAACGCTGGGCCAGACAGCCGGTGCAGATCAGATACTGCAACCCGCCGTATTCTTTCAGCTGGCCGGTTTCAATGATAGTATTAATCGCCTCTTCCCGGGCTGCTTCGATGAAGCCGCAGGTATTAATGACAATAATCTCCGCTTTCTCTATGTCGGAAACAATCTTATAACCGCTGTTCTTCAGCCTGGCAATCATAATTTCGCTGTCTACCTGATTCTTAGCGCATCCCAGACTTATAAATCCTACCCTGTAATCACTGTGCTTGATTGTTGTCACTCTTTTTGAATTCCTTTTCTGCAACTTGATTTATTTCCCCTAATGGTTCCACTGCTTTACCGTTAATATAAATATCAACCGCTCCGGCATTTCCCAGTCGTATATAAATACTCTCGTCAGCGGTAAAAGACTCTTCCTGTCCGCCGGCAAGGGTAGTCTCCAGCTTATTCTGACCATCCACCCGCACCCGGGTCCAGCAATTCAAGCCGGGTTTGACTTTTATTTTCATTGTCAGCGTTTCAGTTTCCCCTTGATTTGATTGGTCCGATTGACTCGGTTGATTCGGCTGGGCTGTCGAACCTGATTGCTTGTTCTCAACTTTGGGCGGCGGCGGTTGCTGTTTTTCCACATGATTCCCCAGATAATCGGCAAACAAACTGCCGGCCCAGATGGCCAGCCCCAGGAATACCAGGGCCAATATAATATTTTTTATCGGAAAGCGGCTAAAATCAATATCTAATTGAATTTTCTTTTCGGGCTGTACCGGGATCTCCTCTTCTGTTTCCGGATAAGCGAGCTGCTTGAATTCACTGCTTAAAGCGTCCGCATCGAGTTTGAGCATTTTGGCATAACGCTTCACAAAACCCGTAGCGTACACCTGGGGAGGCAGAATCGAAAAATTCTCGGTTTCCAAAGCTTCAATATATAATTTACGGATTTTGGTTTCTGCTTCGACCTCTTCCAATGAGATTCCCAAATTCTCTCGGGTCTCCCGCAGTTTTTCTCCGAATTCACTCACGCTTTTCACCTCAATCTTCTTAAGCCTATATCC
>DATMYB010000567.1:0-3843 GCA_035561215.1 Syntrophomonas sp.
GCTTATTTTCAATAAAGAGAATAGAAAAAAACGCTAAATATCATACCAGCAATTTGCTTTTAAAAAACCATCTGACGCAGATGGAGAGCATTTTGACGAGTTCCCAAGCACAGCGGCATGAGTATTCCAAGCATATGCAAAACCTACAGGCGCTGATCGAGCTAAATAAAATAGAGGAAGCGAAGGCTTATGTAAATGGCCTTACGGAGAACTACTGGTCAAAGCCGACGACCGTCAGCCCTATCAATCATCCTGCTGTCGAAGGGCTTATAAACAGCAAAAATGCCGTTGCCCAAGTGCAAAATATTGATTTTGCGGTGGCGGTCAAATGCGATATGTCTAAAATCCATATCCCCGATTGGGACCTGTGCAGTATCCTGGGGAACTTACTGGATAATGCCTTTGAAGCTGCGGCGGCGGATGAGGAACCGCGGGTAGGAATCGAATTCAAACACGAAGACAACCGGTTTGCAATCTATATAAATAACAACGGCCTCAGAATCAGCGATCCTGAAAGAGTTCTCGCCGCCGGATATACGACGAAAGCATCGGAAGGACGCGGCTATGGCTTATACGTTGTAAATAAACTGGCCCCAAAATACCAAGGCACGATTGAAATTATCACCCGGCCCAAGACTACGGTAATTCTTAGATTCCCAGGAGGAAACGATATTTATGATTGATGCGATGGCCAACGGTATGGCACAAAAGCTAGGCTATATAGTGAGCGCCGAAGATAAGGTGGAGATTTATGCCTATGCCTTCAAACTGGTGATAATGTTGCTGTTGAATCTAGCTATCGTCATAATGGCTGCGTATCTGCTTGGCATCGTTCCCACGGTGTTAGCCTTTATGACGGTCTTTTTCCCGTTCAGGGCCTTCGGGGGCGGCGTACATTTAAGTGCGCTGCCGCGCTGCATTATCGTCGGATCACTCATTATCTTAGGCTCCGGTTATTTTGCGGCCCAAACTGATATCAGTCAAATGGCGGTGATAATTTTGTTCCTGTTCACTTTTCTGATCATATGCCTGGGTATCGTTAAATGGGCGCCGGCCGGTACCAAGACCAATCCGATAACTGATTCTCAAATTATCAGGATGCAAAAACGCAACCTGTTGTTTGCTGCGATAATATGGACATGTATCGTTCCAGCTTTGATTCAAGGCCTTCACTTATCGCTGGCGCTGGCTATGGTTACCGGAGCAATGGCAGCCGTTTTATTAATGTCACCGGGAGGTTTTCTTTTAATGGAAAAAGTTGATGGCTTTTTTACTATCTTAAGAAAGGGGGGCCCGGGTTTATGATGCGCAGATTGTTATTTTGGGGTTCATCTTGTTTAGCCGCGGCATTGGTTTTTATCGCCCAGACCAGCGTACATTCCTTTAAATGGGGAATGCTTTACGAACCGGAAGTACCGGAATCTTTGAGGTAATACTATGAAAACCGTACTTATCCTTGAAGACGAAAAGTATACTTTGGAGTTTATAAAACTACTGGTAGATCAGCACCCTTTAACAGAGCAGGTGGTAGCGGTAGGCAGTTCCCACGCTGCGGTTGAAGCCTCCAGGACCTATCTGCCGCAGCTTGCTTTGCTGGATATTGAGCTAGGGCCGGATGATCCTTACAACGGCATTCAGACGGCCAAAATGATCGCCGGTGTCAGTCCGCATACGATTTGTGTTTTTCTGACCGGGTATGGCGAATATGCGCTGGAATCGTTCTCCGTACATCCGTATGATTATATTCTGAAACCCATACACAAGGAAAAACTCAACCAGGTTTTAACTGATATTTTATCAAAACGGGGGCAGACGGATACGAATGAGAAGATGGCCTTCAAATGTAAGGAGGGCACGATTATTTTATATCCCGACGCTATCGCCTGCATTGAGAAGCAGGACAAAAGAACGTTAATCCATGTGGGACAAAATGTTTATGAAACCAATTACAAATTATCCGATCTGGAGGAAATGCTGCCGGAGCAATTTATACGGGCGCATAACTCTTATATTATCAACCTTGCGAGAGTCCTAATGGTTAAATCCAACCAAAGTCGCAGCTACCAAGTGACTTTTGATGATTGCCCCGCCGAGGCTTGGATGAGCCGCATCAAATATGAAGAATGCAAGCATCTATGCCTTTAAATGAAGTGGGGAAATATAAGAGTGATGCCATTATAACAAGATTGACCAATATTGAAGAAACCTTAACCGATTCCCAAAAGCCTGAATAAGTTTATGAGGGACGATCCAGAGAAAGATCGTCCCTCATATTTGTCTCGTTCCTACTTCAGAAAAACCTTGTGGTAGGTTTTCTTGCCCTTACGTATTTTTACCCCTTTTTGCAGTTGTTCCGCAGTAATCTTGTCGTCAACGGATTCGACTTTGGCGTCGTCAATAAACACGCCGCCCTGTTGAATCAGACGTCGGGCTTCACTTTTGGAGGCAATGAGCTTGCTGGCCAACATCAGCTCAACGATTCCGATTACACCATCCTGCAGTTGCCCGGCTGTAATTTCCGTCGTCGGCATGTTGGCGTCGGTTCCGCCGGCGAAAAGAGCGTGGGAGGTGGCTTTGGCCTTTTCGGCTTCCGCTTCGTTGTGAACCAGCTTAGTCAGTTCATAAGCCAAAATTTCCTTGGCTTCGTTCAGTTGGCTGCCTTCCCACCGATCCATGGCGTCAATTTGCTTCAGGGGGAGGAAGGTTAGCATCCGCAAACATTTGAGCACATCGGCGTCATCGACGTTACGCCAGTATTGATAGAATTCATACGGGGTGGTTTTGGCCGGGTCGAGCCAAACCGCTCCCTTAGCTGTTTTCCCCATCTTATTGCCTTCCGCGTTCAAGAGCAGGGTGATGGTCATGGCATAGGAGTCTTCCCCCAGCTTGCGGCGAATAAGTTCGGTGCCGCCGAGCATGTTGGACCACTGGTCGTCTCCGCCGAACTGCATATTACAGCCGTAATGCTGAAACAGATAATAAAAGTCGTAGGACTGCATGATCATGTAGTTGAATTCCAGGAAGGACAGGCCTTTTTCCATTCTTTGCTTATAACATTCAGCTCGCAGCATATTGTTTACTGAAAAGCAGTCTCCGACCTCCCGCAGCAGTTCCACATAATTCAGCTTCAAGAGCCAGTCGACATTATTGACCATGATGGCTTTGTCATCGCCGAATTCAATGAATTTTTCCATCTGTTTCTTGAAACACTCGCTGTTGTGCTGGATTATCTCCGGGGTCATCATGGAACGCAGATCGGTACGGCCGGAAGGGTCGCCGACATAAGCGGTCCCGCCGCCGATCAGCACCACCGGTTTGTTGCCCGCCATTTGCAGCCGTTTCATCAGACAAAGCGCCATGAAATGACCAACGTGCAGGGAATCAGCCGTCGGATCAAAGCCAATATAAAAAATGGCCTGGCCGCTATTGACAAGTTCTTTGATTTGCTCTTCATCGGTAACCTGGGCAATTAACCCCCGCGCTACCAGTTCATCATAAATTTTCATTACAACACTCCTTTGCCGGACTATAATAAAAAAGCCCTCCGTTCCCAATGGAAAAGAGGGCAAAATATTGCGGTACCACCTCTGAATCGAAAATTCCTCACGAAATTCCCCTTAGCGAGTGTCGACACACTCTGACGCTGTACCGGGCGTACCCGTCAAACCCTACTGCTATTTCAGGCCGCAGCTCCAAGATGTATTCGAATCAGCGCCTCTGCACCCTTTCACCTGCCGGATGCTCTCTGCAAGATGGATCGCTGACCTACTTGTTCTCTTCATCGCTTTTTTACAATCGATTATATAGATTTTAATGGAGTAAACCGTAAATGTAAAGCTATCG
>DATMYB010000568.1:0-6451 GCA_035561215.1 Syntrophomonas sp.
ACACTCTAAGTTAATCACCCGGCCAGATCATTGTAAAATATTAAAAGGTTATGCCGCGATTAGTTCCTTTTATGGCTGTCACCAACCCGACAGACCGCCTTCCAGATAGGCGACGTTGCCATATCCTGCCGACTGCAGAAAACAAACGGCGTCATAGCTTCTGATGCCCAGTCCGCAGAAAACCACCACCGGCTTATCTTCCGGTATCTCCCGGTAACGCCGGCGCAGTTCCGCCGCCGGCATCACCAGCACATGCTGTTCCTGCAGCGGTTTGGCCTTAACCTCGTCCTCTTCCCGGATATCCAAAAAACATACCGGACCGTCTTTTTTCATACGCTCCACCATCAGCGGCGACACGCCCCGGGCCAATCCCCTTCTTTTGTTCTCCAGGGTGTTGGCGGCATGGATGGCGATGTCTATGGCTTCGCTGTAAGGCGGAGCATAGCCCAGATCCAGATTGGCTACGTCTTCCAGACTGGCGCCGAATTTGATGGCCGTGCCCAATACGTCCAGTCTCTTTATTCCGTCTCCGGCGCCGCAGACCTGAGCGCCCAAAAGCCTTCCGCTGCTTCCTTCGGCTGTCAATTTCAGCGTCAGGGAACCATGCAGCGGATAATAATGAGGCGCGTCATGGCCGGCTACCAAGGCGCTGACAGGATCGTAGCCCTGGTCCCGGGCTTCCTGCTCGCTCAAGCCGGTCCGGCCGATATTGAAATCGAAGGCCTGCAATACCGTGGTTCCCATGACTGCGGTGAACTCCGTATCCAGTCCGGCAATATTGTCGGCCACCACTCGTCCCTGTTTGTTGGCGGTGGAGGCCAGGGGGATATATACTTCCTGTCCGTTGATCACATTGGTCTGGCTGGCGCAGTCGCCGGCGGCAAAGATAGCCGGATCGCTGGTGCACAGATGGGCGTCCACCTTGATGGCGCCGCGGTTGGCGATCTCCAGTCCCGCTGCCCGGGCCAGTTCCACCTGGGGTCGAACGCCGGTGGCAACCAGTACCGCTTCAGCGGCAAAAGCGCCGGCGCTGGTAGTGATACCGGCGACGGTGGCATCCGGGCCGGCGTTGATGGCTTCCACCCGGCACTCCAATTGCAAATCGACTTTCCGCTGTCGCATCTGTCGCTCGATTAATCGGGCAATATCCGGTTCGATCAGTTTGGGTAACACCTGCGGTCCCGCTTCACAAACAGTTACTTGCAGGCGGCGTCCGGCCAGGGCGTCGGCCGCTTCCATACCGATCACTCCGGCTCCGATAACGGCAACGTTTTTAACCTCATGAGAACGAATGTATTCCTGCATCCGCTGGGCGTCCCGGGGATTATGCAGCATAAACACACCGGGCAGATCAACACCCTTGATCAGCGGTTTAATGACCTCGGTTCCGGTGGTCAGCACCAGGTAATCGTATTCCAATGCACGTTCTTCCCCGCTGGCCAAGTTCACGATGCTCACCCGCTTATTTTCCCGGTCAATAGTGGTAGCTCTGGTCCCAGTCAGAACAGTAATATCTTTGCGGGTATTAAAAAACGCTCCGTCTCGCGGTACCCCGTAAGAAGTGGAATACAAACTGTCAAAGCGAGGGATCAGATTGCCCAGATAAAAAGGCATGCCGCAGGCTCCGAAAGATACGATCTCCCCTTGTTCGATCACAGTAATTTCCGCCTCTTGATTTAAACGCCGCAGACGGGCAGCTGTCTTGGGTCCGGCTGCCATACCGCCGATAATGACTATTTTCATCCTATCACCATTCCTTTCCCGAATGGTTGTAACCGCCCTTTTATCCTTCCAGAAACTCCAGATAAGGCCGGTCGATGCTGGCCAGGGCGTTTACCATCAGTTCCACGATGCCGCCATACTGGAGATTAAATTTCTCCGTAGCGTGATAGTGTTCAAGCAAACCGCGTATGGTTCCCTTGCAGTTGGAACAGGGGGCGCAAACATATTTAGGTATCGAGCTATCGGCGATGCACTCAGGGAAAGCCCGCAGTATCTGATCGAACTTCATGCGGGCGCTGACCTGATCCCTGAACTGCCCGAAGTTCGGTCCGTTCATAATGGCAAAGCCGCTGCCGCCTCCGCAGCAATAGTTGTCTACCCCGTGCGGCGTCATTTCCCGGAATTTTGGCGCGATGACTTTCAAAATATCGCGCTGGGGCTGAACGATACCCATCTGCCTTACCATGTTGCAGGGATCGTGCAGCGTCACCGGGAAATCGTTTTTACTGGGATCGAATTGCAGCCGTCCGCTTTTAACCAAATCCAGCATTATGGGCAGGAAGCTTTCCACCGGCACTTTATCATCTCCGCTCATCATGCGGTCGGCGACGACGCCGGCGGCTTTATGGGCATGTCCGCATTCGCCGATAACGATACGCCGGACTCCCAGCTTTTTGGCAGCTTGCATCTGCTTCACTGCGATTTTTTTGGCCTGGGCGTCATCATACCAAATGCCGTAATTGACGCTGTCATAGCCTATCATATCGCTGCTGAGGGTCCAATCCACCCCGGCCTCCTCAAACAGAATAGCAAAAGCAGCCGGATTTTCCGGCCAGGCCACGAACTCGCCGGCGTTATGAATCAGCAGGATGTCGGCCCCTTCCTTGTCGATGGGGATTTTGATCTTGCGGCCGATCCGGTCTTCGATATCTTCTTCCAGGAATTCCACCATATCTATAAAAGCGGCTTTGTTGATGCCGGTAGAAGATCCGGTCTTGAGCTGCAGCACCGTCCCTTTGTCGTGTATAGCCGAAGGAGCTATGCCCATCTCCTGGCTGAATATCTTGCGAATTTCCTTGGCGAATAGAGAGTTATCCAATCCCAGCGGACAGACCTGTGCGCAGCGCCGGCACAGGTTACATCGGTAAGCCAGCTCTCCCAACCGGGCCACAGTTTCCCAATCCACTTCCATATCGGCGCCGGTAAATTTCTTAAACAATTTGCCGCCCTCGGTAAAGTAAGTGTTATATATTTTGCGAAAGGCGTCCGCACGGAAAATCGGCCGGTACAATTCCTCGTCGCCGACTGCTTTATATACGTGGCAGGCGTCGGAACAGGTATTGCATTTGGCGCAGTAGTCAAATGCCAGCTTTAATGGCTGCAGTACGCCGTTGTTGGAATCCTGGAACACCTTTTCCAATCCACTCAAAAACTTGTTGACGAATTCTATTTCTTCCTCCTTGGTTTTAGGCCGCTGCAAGGTATCGATCCCCGCACAACCGTCCAGAGAGGTGCAGTATTTTTCTTTCCATTCCGGTTTGACGGCCGGGAAGTCAGCCTCCATCCCCGGTTTATCATAAGGGAAACTCAGCGGCATCAGATGATCCAGACGGATCATCTGCTCCGTGTATTTACCCAGATCTTTAGGTCTCAGATTATTTTGACTCACTGCGTTTTCTCCTTTCGCTCGGCCTTATTTATCCGGTACAGAGGGCGCCTGCATGTGGGGCGCCGCCCATTTGGTTACCGGTCGGTTGTTCAATGCCTTTTTGACCTTCTCTTCCATGTCGCTGCCGGCAACATTCGGTTCATTTTCCCAGAGGATCTTGTGATAAGTAAAATATTTGCCCACATAATGACCCATCTTGCTCAGCGGAATGTACACCAGGGTCACTGCCATCAGCAAGAAATGCACGGTCAGAGCGGGAGTGGGTACGACGGACAAGGTAAACGCCTGGGCGATTACGTGGCGGGCGTAAGTAAAAGTCAGGTCAGAACTCCAGACGATGATGCCGCTTACCAGCGCAGCCAGCAACAGCAACAGATTGAAATATTCCTGGGGGGTAGTGTATTTGCTGAGGATGGGATCGAAAATCCTGCGCAACAGTAACAGGGCCGCGCCGATGGCGGTCATGAACAGTCCCACTATGCCGGTAAATATAGTCAGATAGTAAACCAGCGCCGGCCACCAGGAAGCATGCACCCCTACGGATACGCCGGCCGCTTCGGTTATAACCCCGATCACCAGCATCCCGACCCAGGCAATAAAAAAATAGATGCCCAGGTGGAAGGCATAGGATACTCGCCAGAAAGGGCGCTGGTTGTCAAACAGTTTTTTGATAAACAGCATTTCCTTCATCATATCGATCAGTTCCGAAGCTTTCGATATCTGGCGCGGTTTGTTCCACCATTCCGGTTCTTCCATATAGGAGCCGCCATACTGATGGCGCCCTTTTTCCTGGGGAACCGGGTATAGCTCCATTCTGGCATGCAGCGGCATACGTGCGTATTCATGAGCCTTATAAAAGGACAAACCGAAAAACAACAACGCAGCGGCAATGATTATTAACCCCAAAAACACTTTACTTCCTCCCTCGATCCTATTTACGATTTTTTTCACGTATCTTTAAATCCAGTTTAGGAATGTCTGGGGTCTTTGTAAAATTGCATATTCTTATCGGCGCAATAAGAAATATATATAACGTGGGGCTATGGATGGAATTGCCCAGCGGGGAGCAGAGCGTCCAAAAAGCCCAATAGCTGCGTTATTAACGAAAGCCCCTTCAATCGACGTACTTAAGTACGCCTCAATCACGGTCTTTCCTTAATGCCTTGCTCTTGCAACATTAGTGGTGAGCAAAGCGAACATCAGTGGTATCCGAAGGATGAACTTTTTTGATCGCTCTGACAGATTTCTGCTTTTTAGGCAGTCTGAGAGATGACGGAGACGCAAAGGCCCCGGGTGGCGCCGTGAATTGATGCTGGAGGAGACGCACAAATGCCCCCCGTCAGGGGGAATCGTGAACGGATGTGGTGTATACACAAATACCTCTTCGGGACGGGACTGTGAACTGATACTTGGGAGACCCCATGCCAATACACTGCCGGGACGGGGTTGTAAACCGATGCTAAGGGGACGACAAGCAAATACCTCACCGAGGCGGGGCGTGAACTGATGCCGGAGAGATAATGAAGCTGTGGGCGTCGTGGCTATAAAGCAAGTGCAAGGATATTCTTTAGCAGTTATTGCTGGCCGTATTGGCGGCAGCGGGCGGCAAAATTGACGGCCCATTCCGGGTGGGAGGGAGCATAGATATGGTTGTAGGAAGCGATCACGCTGCCGACGGCGATGCCATCCCGGTGCCCGTCCAGACCGTAGCCCCGGTCGACTCTGAAAATAAAATTCAGCTTGCTTTCGTCCCCATTACAAAGCTGGGAATGATGGAATTCGTGACCGCGCACCTCAGTACCCGCGGCAAACAGGTAGTTATCTGCAGTGACGGTCATTTTAGTATAGCCGTGCCCCCGGGGTATGGCCGACATTTTGGTATCACAGGGCAAAGCGCCGCACATGTCAAAGCTTTCCCCGTTGTAAAGCAAGTTCCGGCACAGGAACATAAGCCCGCCGCACTCGGCATAGACCGGCAGCCCGTCGGCGATGGCGCCCCGCACAGCTCCGCGCAGGCCAACGTTCTCTTCCAACTGCCGGCCGAAAACCTCAGGGAAACCGCCGCCGATATACAAGCCCTGAATGTCGGGCAAACGGTCGTCCGTAAGGCTGTTGATCCACACCAGTTGGCCCCCTTGATCCTCCAGCGCTTCCAGGTTCTCCGGGTAATAGAAGCTGAACACATTATCCCTGATCACGCCGATGCGAACCGAGGAGGTGGAGTGGTCGGAGGCAAGTTCATCCGTTGCCGACAGCGGTGCTGCCGTCGCCGCGATTTTCAGCACTGCCTGCAGATCCACATACTTTTCCGTTTGTTCACCCAGATTCACGATCAGTTCGTTGACCCGTTCCCATTCCTCTACCGTTACCAGTCCCAGGTGACGCTCGGCGATAAAGGGCGTTTTTTGTTTGGGAATGGCTCCCACCACCGGGATGCCGGTGTAGTTCTCGATGGAACCGCGCAGGATGTTTTCATGCCGTGACCGGGCCACCTTGTTTAAAATCACGCCGGCGATTTCGGTGTCCGGTTCGAAATTCTGAAAACCTTTGATCAGCGCGGCGGCGCTGCGGGTCATACGGGTGGTGTCCACCACCAGAATGATCGGCGCTTTTACCGCCCGGGCCACGGCCGCGGTACTGTCGCTGCCTTCCAGGTCGAGGCCGTCATACAGTCCCATGGCCCCTTCGATCACTGCGATATCGGCGCCTTGACAACCCCGCACAAATTGCCGGACCAACTGCTCCCGCTGCAGAAAATACAAATCCAGACTGCGGCAGCTTCTGCCCGCAGCCAGACTGAGCCAACCCGGATCGATAAAGTCCGGACCTTTTTTAAAAGGCTGTACTGCCAGTCCTGATCTTTTCAAAGCGGCAATCAGCCCCAGCGTAACAGTGGTCTTGCCTGAACGCCCATGGGGCGCTCCAATGGCCACCCTCATTTTGCTCACCTTTATTCCTCAACGCCGGCGGTGCTGTTCTGACGCCCAAGGCGGAGCAGACCGTAAAGCGCGTATAATCGTTTGTTAAGCGCAATATAGCATAGAATGACCCGGCTCGTAT
>DATMYB010000569.1:0-4748 GCA_035561215.1 Syntrophomonas sp.
GAATAAGCTTTTCGCTTTTATCTAAAATTAACAAAAAACCACCGGGCTAACCCGAAGGGTTATGTCCCGACCGAGCGTCGCTGAAAGATCCATCTGCACTGGAAGTACACCATTTTCTTGCGGCGGGCTTAAAGCTGTGCATGGAAAACCAAATAAAAACAGCGCGGAATTAACCGCGCCGCAAACCGTTTATAGAATAATTTTAAATTATCACCAATCCAGCCGTGCACTGTTCTGTTTCAGCCAGTCCTTACGCACTCTGTAATCCGGCAGAACTGCGGACACCTGATTCCAAAAATTTTTGGAATGGTTGGGATAAATCAGATGGCAAAGCTCGTGCACTACTACATAGTCTACCACTTCGGCCGGCGCCATCATCAGACGCCAATTAAAATTCAGGCTGCCCTTACTGCTGCAACTGCCCCATCTGGTTTTCTGGTTTCGGATGGTTATCCGGCTTGGACTTACGTTGAGCCAAGACTGGTAATGATCCAGCCGCCCTTTAATGTACCCGGCGGCCACATGACGGTACCAGGCTTCCAAACTGCTTTTGATGATCCCCTCGTTACCGGCAGGAGTTTTGACCAGAAACCTGCCTTCCGCCAGTATGATCTCGATTAGGCCGTATTTTGGATCAATATCCAATTGCAGCGGATATTCCTGGCCCAGATACATGAATACTTCTCCATCGGTATATTTTCGGGGAAGGGCCTGGGCCTGGCGGAATTGAATCTTCTGCAGGTGTTTGGTAATCCAAGCCGCTTTACCGCTGACCGTCTTTGCGATGGTACCGCGGCTGGTGCCCTGGGGGGCGCACACCTTGATATTGCCTGCACTGTCGATCTTAATGGCTATCGTCTTGCGTCGGCTGTAGATGACTTCGAACTCAATCGGATCACGTTCTTCACTTAGAGCTAGTTTCATCTTCATTATGATTGCTCTCTCCCGAAAAAATGGCCGGCAATGTGCCCTGTTGCAAATACGTCTCTACATAATGAAAAACTTTCAACATATTAACCGCCGCGGTTCCCCATCCGTTTTCGCCGTAAAACTGATTTTTCCAGATGCTGGCTGCCAGGGACAGATACTTGTAATTTCCGGTTTCATTATACATTTCACAATTATTAATACCGGTTTGCAAAACCTCCATTATACACGCCAACGTCTTCTCCCAATACCGAAGCTCGACTTTGCCCGTAAAAGGATCGTCTACATCATAATACGCCGAGAAAGGGGCAATTCTATCCGGCAATTTGAAATTAATCCCGGGCTGATAATAAAAGCCGCTGGCGCATTCGGGCAGTTCAAACTGCAGGGAATAGATGCCGATCAGGCAACGGGATAAATTACGCATATACCCGCCCGGATCATCGCCGGAAAAACTTTCTGCCAATGCAATAAACTCTTTGACTCTGGCGGCAAATACCTCCAACGGTCCCACCACCTGAAAATTTCCGTTGACTTCCTCCAGCAGCGGCGGGTATTTGTTGCCGGTGCGGTAACCGGACAGATCTTCGCCTTTTTCATACAGATCTATGATTAATTCCGCCTCATCCAATTGAAACTCCGGCACATAAATATCGGAATAAGGCGTGGAGTCGCCTAATTCTCCTTCACTCCACGCAGAATCCCAATGGATATGGGGTACATACTGCCGTAAAACCCGTAACATTTGCCGGGATTTTTCATTGGAAAACCTGCCTGCGCTTACATATTCCATAGCCGTCCCCTTCTTCGGGATTACTCAATAATTCCATTGTATTTATTTTTAGCTAATTTGTCGATTGTTTGTCTCAGCTTCCCGCCGGAACGGCAAAAAATATTTTCATTACATTTATCAGCCGACGCCTACGCTCCAAGCTTGCAGCATGCCAACCGGCGAAGAATAATTCTCCCTTTCCTCGCAGAAAATATTAACGGCTTATTTCAATATAAAGGAGATATAAATATGATGATGACCAAAGTCGAAACATCCATCGCCAAATACCAGACGTGTATCGACGCCTGTGTCAAATGCAGCCAAGCTTGCAATCAATGCTTTAATTCCTGCCTGCATGAGCCTGATGTGGGAAGCCGAGTCAATTGTATCAAACTGATGAGACTTTGCGCCGATCTTTGCGACCTGGCCGTGAGAGCCATGACCATCGACGATCCCACGGCCAAGTATATCTGCAGCGTATGCGGAACCATTTGCGACGCCTGTGCCGCCGAATGTACCATGTTCCAGGACAGTCACTGCCAACAGTGCGTACAAGCCTGCCAACTATGCGCCGAGGAGTGCGTCAATATGCCTTAAACCAACGGTGAGGCCATTATATCCGCCGGCCCAGCCGGCGGATATAAAATCGCCATGTTTACCTGCCGCCCTGCATTCCATCTGTATTTTTCAATATGACAGCCACCCTTATTATTAGGCGCTTACATTTCGTCAGGCAAGACAAATATAATAATTTAACCAAATGGGTTGGGTCTTGCTCTGTCCTTTTCCGCGCCGCCTGGTTTTTCCCAACAAAAAAAGGATCTCCGCTATTACGGAAATCCTTATTTTTAACCTGGTGGGCGATGACGGGCTTGAACCGCCGACATCCTGCTTGTAAGGCAGGCGCTCTCCCAACTGAGCTAATCGCCCTAATGGTGACCCCTAGGGGACTCGAACCCCTGTTACCGCCGTGAAAGGGCGGTGTCTTGACCGCTTGACCAAGGGGCCATGATGGTGGGCCTACCAGGACTCGAACCTGGGACCAACCGGTTATGAGCCGGTAGCTCTACCAACTGAGCTATAGGCCCGGGATGCTTGAAACCCCGTGAGAATTAGTATATCGAAAATACCGGTAAAGGTCAATACTTAGATGGACTGCGGGCATTTTCTCAATTTCTCCGCGGGTTCCAGCGCTTTAGCAATAAAAAGCGGTAGCCTGTTAAGGGTTACCGCCTGAATTACATATGGCTCCCCGAGTAGGATTCGAACCTACAACCCTCCGGTTAACAGCCGGATGCTCTACCGTTGAGCTATCGAGGAAGGACCCAACGAAAGATATTATATAACCATTGACGGGTACTTGTCAATAAGGGAAGCTATCATTTTTTCGGCCTATTCGATATAATCCTTCAACTTTTTGCTGCGGGACGGATGTCTCAGTTTACGCAACGCTTTGGCTTCGATCTGTCTGATCCTCTCTCTGGTAACACCAAACTCCTGTCCGACCTCTTCCAGCGTACGAGGCCGCCCGTCATCAAGGCCGAAACGCAGCCGCAGCACTTTCTCTTCACGATCGGTGAGGGTGTTCAGGATGCCGTCCATATGCTCCCGCAACAATACAAACGAAGCGGATTCTTCCGGAGACTCGGCCTCTTCATCGGTAATAAAATCACCCAGATGACTGTCATCCTCTTCCCCGATGGGGGTCTCCAAAGACACCGGCTCCTGCGCGACTTTCATGATCTCAATGACCCGATCCACCGGGATATCCATTTCCTCCGCCACTTCCTGGGGCGTAGGTTCGCGGCCCAGGATCTGCAGTAAGCTCCTTTGCACACGGGACAGTTTATTGATGGTTTCAACCATATGGACCGGTATTCTTATGGTACGAGCCTGATCAGCGATGGCTCTGGTGATAGCCTGTCTTATCCACCAGGTGGCATAAGTGCTGAATTTAAAGCCCTTGCGGTAATCAAACTTCTCTACCGCTTTCATTAAGCCCAGATTGCCTTCCTGAATCAAATCAAGGAACAGCATGCCGCGTCCCACATATCTTTTAGCAATGCTGACCACCAAGCGGAGATTGGCTTCCACCAACTGTCTTTTGGCCTCTTCCTCGCCGTTTTCAATACGGGTAGCCAGATCAATTTCCTCAGCAGCGGTAAGCAGCCTGACGCGACCGATTTCCTTTAGATACATACGCACCGGATCATCGATTTCAATGCCGTCAGGGACAATGACTTCTTCCGCCTCTATGTTTTCCGGCTCGATATCATCTGATTCCCGGTCCAGATCGGCGCCCACGGAAATGCCTAGAGACTGCAAATGCTCAAAGATATCGTCGATGCTGTCCGGATCCAATTGGAAACTCTGCAATTCATCAATTATTTCATCATAACTGAGGTGTTTTTTCTTCTTTCCTTTTTCCGCCAGAACAACAATCGTCTCAGCTAATTTGCGGTCAGATTTCATTGTAATATCCCTCCCTTCAGGCCGGCGTTAATGGTCTTGTCCAGATTAAGAATAAAGGTCAGGGCACTGTTGAAATCCCCGCTCTCATTAAGCCTGTCAATACGTTTCATAATTTTGTCCCAGGCAGCTTCGGCTTTTTTAACTTCCACCCGTTTAATAAACTCCTCAACTTCTCTGTCATCCAGACTTTGCTCGTCCATTATCAGGGAGATCCGGGCAAACACCGCCTCCAGACCCTCCTCAGCCGCTATCCGGCTCATATCATGCATCTTGTTCTCTGTTCCTTCCTGCAGTTGCTCAAATAAATTGGCCAGCGTATTGTAATCCGGGTTGGCAAAGAAGTTTATTCCTATCCTTGCTTTTACTTCAGCAAATATTTTCTCATCATATAGCATAGCTGCCAAAATTTTTTCTTGAATACCATATTTTCCGTATCTAATATTATCCCTTATTAATCCAGTTTTATTCCTTGCGGTCCCGGTCCTGCCGGCGCGGATTTCACGCGCGGCTGCAATCTCTTCCACCTTTAACTCTCTGGCCAGCATTTTGATGTAATAATCCTGTTCTATTACACTGC
>DATMYB010000570.1:0-2407 GCA_035561215.1 Syntrophomonas sp.
CTGTTACAAATGGGTATTTGACGAAGCAGATATTAAGATCAATCCGGACCTGTCCGTGGATACCCAGAAGGCCAAAGGAAAAATCAGCGACTATGACAAGAACGCCATTCAGGCGGCAGCAGATACGGCCGATATCCTGGGGGGAAAAGCGGTTGGCCTGACTTTCGGCAATGCCAAAGCCAGGCAATCTTTAAAAGACGCTCTTCCAGGGGGCTGGAAGAGGGCTTCTGGATCAATGCCGAGGAAGCGGATACTGCTGATGGTAGCGTGACTGCCAAAGCCCTGGCAGCGGCCATCAATAAAATTGGTAATTTTAGCCTGGTGATTTGTGCGGAAGGCGCCAGTGATACCTATGCCCGCCAGACAGCACCCAGAATTGGTGCAGTTCTGGACTTGCCGGTGGTAACCTCGGTAAGCGCAATCAGCGTGGAAGGGAAGACCGTGACCGCCGTTAGAAAATTGAATGACTGCCTGGAAACAGTAAAAGCTGAATTGCCTGCAGTCATTTCTGTTTTGCCGGAAATAAATACGCCTGCCATTCCAGGACTCAAAGCGGTGATGGCGGCAGGGAAAAAACCGGTAACCGAATTCAAAGCAGACGATCTGGAAATCGACTTCACTCCCCAAAATAAAGTGACTGCAGTCAGAGGTTATGTTATGGATCGTAAAAACATCATCCTGAGGGAAGGCGAAGCCGCCGATAAAGTAAAAGAACTGGCAGCAGCCTTAAGAAAGGAATGTGTTCTCTAAATGGCAGATATTTATATTTACAGCGATCAAACCAGTCTGGCCGCAGAGCTGATCAGTTTTGCCAAACAGACGGGGAAAACAACCACAGTCTTGGCTTTTTCACAGGAAGCGGCAGTCGAACTGGCTTCCAAGGGTGCTGACAAAGTTTGTCTATGCAATGGGGACAGTCCTATGGTTGAGAATTACAGCAAAGCAGTCGCCGCTTTTCTTAAAGCAGAGGGCGCGGAACTTTTGGCTGTCGGCGCTACCGCCCGGGGGAGAGATTTTGCCGCCCGGGTAGCGGGATATTTGGATTGCGGCATGGCCAGTGATGTTTCCTCATTGAGCTGGGCTGACGGCCGGGTGAGTTGTGAAAGAATGATGTATGGCGGTGCGGTGGTACAGAGTGAAGTCCTCTCCGGTTTAAGCGTGGTCACGGTACCGGCAGGCAAATTTGATGCCGGCAGCGGCAGCTGTGAAATCACCGGCATTGACCTGCAAGCGGACGGGCGGGTCAGTCTGGTTGAAACCAAGCCCATCGTCCAGGAAGGCGCCGATCTTAGTTGCGCAGAGAGAGTAGTTTGTGTGGGACTAGGCTTGGAAAAAGAGGAAGACCTGGAGATGGCAAAAGCTCTGGCGGCAGCATTGGGAGCGGGAATCGGCTGCACCCGCGGTATTGCCGAAGAAAGACACTGGCTGCCGGCGGAACAGTATATCGGCATTTCCGGAGCGGTAATCAAACCCCAGCTGTATTTGTCTATGGGTGTCTCCGGGCAGATACAGCATGTATTTGGGGTCCGGGACGCTAAACTTATTGTTGCCATAGACAGCAATGAAAAAGCCCCTATTTTCAGATCCGCAGATTACGGCATCGTTGGGGATATGTATGAGATCGTTCCGCTCTTAACTGCAGTACTGAAATAAATATCAGGCGAAACCTTTCCGGGTTATCTCAAGGCAATCAGCAGCGTCCGGGAAGCGGAATGCCTGTATAACATAAGGGGTGAGAAAATGAGCGCAACCGAAACATTTGACGCGATTATTATCGGCGCAGGACCGGCGGGTGCTGCCTGTGCTTACACCCTGGCCAAGGCCGTTAAAGAAGTGCTGGTAATTGAACGGGGAGATACCCCGGGCTCCAAAAACCTTACCGGAGGCAGATTTTACACTTATGCGCTGGAGATGGTAGAGGAAGGGCTGACAGAAGAGGCCGCGCTGGAGCGAAAAGTTACCCATGAACAGATCATGCTGCTCAGCGGCCCCCCAAAATGACATACGTGTAGATTATCAATTATGGCGCTGTTCCATTAAGATGAGTATGGATAAGGCAACCTGAATTAAACCGATGATAAAATATAAAACATGCAGGAAAACCACGTCCCGCATCATGATGCATTGTACTACAATCCAAATCACCAGCGCGCAGCCGGCGATCCCGCTTATATACCCTTGATAGCTGGACTTAAAACGAAACATATAAGCACTGACGATATTCCCCAAACCGATGACAACGAATAGTATAACAGCAGGTATTAGAAAGTTACTGAAAGGGGAGTATCTCAAAACTTCAACCGGAATTCCAAGCGGATTCTGAGGATTAATCATGCCTGCCAATCCTCCAAAAAGAGATCCTAACCCTACGAATACATGTAAAGCAAATAGTGAATAGTATATTTTC
>DATMYB010000571.1:0-4887 GCA_035561215.1 Syntrophomonas sp.
TACCAACACTCCGCCGGGTGTGTGCAGAGCTTCCATGACAGCAACTTGGTGCCCAAGCTTGGCCAGATCGGCAGCGGCGGTTAATCCTGCCGGTCCTGCTCCAACTACGGCTACTTTTTTGCCGGTATCGGGCATTTTGGACAGCCTTACTTCTCCTTGTCGCATCTGCCAATCTGCTACAAAACGTTCAAGATTGCCAATTGCTACTGGTTTGTTCTTTTTCCCAATCACGCACAGTTTTTCACATTGGTTTTCTTGTGGGCAAACACGTCCACAAATAGCCGGCAAGTTATTTTTCTCTTTTATTTTATTGATTGCTTCTTGATATTTCTGTTCTTTCACCAGTTTAATAAAGGCCGGGATATCTACATCTACGGGGCATCCCTCTACACACCCCGGCTTTTTGCAGTTTATACAGCGGGATGCTTCCAACAATGCCTGCTCTTCCGTAAGCCCCAGAGCTACCTCGCTAAAATTACAAATTCGTTGGTTGGCCTCTTGTACTGGCATATTCTGACGTGGTGTCTTCATTTTTGCTTCTGACACTGCCCCTCACCTCCCGAACAACACTTATTCATTGCTATAATCTCTTCATTTACAAACATGCGCGAACGCAGCTCGGCAATTGACCAGTCTACTTGATGTCCATCAAACTCCGGGCCATCTACGCATGCAAACATGGTATTGCCGCCCACTGCAACCCGGCATGCCCCGCACATTCCGGTGCCATCAACCATGATCGGATTCAGACTCACAATAGTCTTGATGCCGTACGGCCTGGTCATCTCCGAAGCCGCCTTCATCATAGGCAACGGGCCTATGGCCACGACCAGCGCCACATCTTTAACCTCGTCCATTAAGCGCTGCAATACATCGGTTACAAAGCCTTTTTCACCGGTGCTTCCGTCGTCGCTGACCACAAAGAAATAATCGCTTATTGCCTGCATCTCCTTCTCAAGGATCAAATGCTCCCGGCTGCGAGCTCCAATAATACTGTAAACGGTATTGCCCGCTTGTTTCAGAGCCCTGGTGATAGGGTAAATCGGAGCAATGCCAACACCGCCCCCAATGCAGATTATCTTGCCAAATTTTTCGATTTCCGAAGCTTTTCCCAGGGGGCCCACAATGTCGAGAATGACATCGCCCTCGTTCATAGTTCCCAAATCTATAGTGCTCCGGCCAACTTCCTGGAATATCAAAGTTAAAGTGTCCCGGTTCCTATCAAAATCGGCTATAGTCAACGGGATCCTTTCGCTGAGTTCATCCATCCTGACAATAACAAACTGTCCTGGTTGACCCTTGGCTGCGATTTCCGGAGCTGAAATCTCAAAAAGCTTAATGCCTGTAGCCAGTTCTTGTTTTTTTAAAATCTTAAACATGATTTCTTCTCCTTGTGCTTCAAGTTAAAAAACGAGGGTTGCCGATTTGGCAAGGAGGCCTGGGAAGGCCTCCCAAAGCCCTTCGGCGTATTAGAAAGTGGGTTAAATATTAGAAATTGCAAGGAGCGTCAGCAATTACTAGAGTAAGTGGCAGGTTAATCAACCCACATTTCTAAAATTAATTTAGAAATTATCAAATTGAGGCTATCGTAAATCCAAACGATTAGTCTTCAAAATACTCGCTGGCCATTTCTACCGTGACTTTGTCATCAGAACTCAGTCTGATCGCCAGACTATGAATCTTGGTAAGCTCATAGTCATAGAAATAGCGTCCGGTATAAATTTTGCCCTGATAGAAAGCCTTATCCTGGTCAGACGCTTGTCCCTTCAATGCCTTGGCAGCAGCCGTCATCAATTTCAGCCACTGCCAGGCGATGGCAATCTGACTCATAAAGTCCAGATACAAAACGGCGTCAGCTAAAAATGCCTCATTGGTAATCTGGGCTTTCTTGGCCAGCAGCAAGGCAGTGAGATCTTTCATCAACTGAACCGCACTTTCAAGAGCCTTGATCTGCTTTTCCAACTCCGGATAGTTTTTAGCTTCTGCTATGGTTTTTTCCACTTCATTGATATACAACTGGAAAGCCTTGCCGTTTTTCATGCTAATTTTACGGCCCAGGATATCCTGTCCCTGAATGCCGGTGGTGCCTTCATGAATCGGATCGATGCGAATGTCTCGATAATATTGCTCTACCGGGAAGTCTCCGCAGAATCCGTAGCCGCCATGGATCTGAATGGCTGCGCTGGTCGCTAGAATACCCATTTCCGATGGATACGTTTTTAGCATAGGTATAATGAAGTCGGTCAGCATTTCATGCTCTTCAGCGTTTTCGTCAACCGTCACTAAATCCTGATACATAGAAAGCTGAATAGCCAGTGCCATTGAACCTTCCATTACGGCTTTCTGTAAAAGAAGCATTCTCTTGATATCAGCGTGTTCAATCAGTTCCACCATCGGAGTCGCCGGGTCTTTCTGGTCGGGTTTTCTGCCCTGTTTTCTCTGCTGCGCATATTCTAAAGCTGCATAGTAGGCACCCGCTATTTTACTGACTGCGCCGATGCCGACATTGATTCTTTCTTCATTCATCATCTTGAACATCTGCGCCAGACCTTTGCCAAGGTCACCCACCAGCCAGCCGCGGCAGTTTTTCTCTTCACCAAAAGTGAGCTGAGCAATCGGGGAACCTTTATAACCAAGCTTGTGCTCGATTCCGCCGCATTGAACGTCATTGTATTCCAATCCGCCGTTTTCATTAATACGGTATTCCGGAACTACAAATAATGAAATTCCAGGAACGCCTAAGGGACCGTCTTTTAGTCTGGCAATCAACAGGTGGATAACATTGTCTACCACATCGCTATTGCCGGCTGAGATAAATATCTTTTGACCCTTTATCATGTAGTAGCCCTGATCGGTAGGCTCCGCAATGGTGGTTAGATCGCCCAGAGAACTTCCTACGTCAGGTTCGGTCAGGGCCATAGTGCCCTGCCATTCACCGGAATACATTTTAGGGAGATACATATCCTTCATTTCCCGGCTGCCAAATTGATAGATCAAATTGGCAGCACCTGCAGTCAGCATAGGATATACATGCATGGAATAGTTGGCTGCGCCAAACAGGAAATACGCCAGCTCCTTAATAGTCAAAGGGAGCTGCTGCCCGCCGATATCATAAGGCTTTTCGGCGTTGATCCATCCGCCTTCGCCCATTTCTTTAAGAAATGGTACTATGGCCTTCTTATAGACATGAACCTTTCCATCTTCCCAGTAGGGGGGATTGGTATCCATTTCCTTGAAATAAGGAAACATCATTTCTGTACTGATTTTCAGAGCAGTATCAAGGATCATTTTGAAAGTCTCTTCATCGTGATCTTCAAAATAAGGAAACCGATTCAGTGATGCAACGTCGAACACTTCGTTGATCATGAAATCAATATTCCTTCTGCTGGCAAATTTTTCAGCCATTCTTCTTAACCTCCTATTGGAACTCCTTTTAAAGTATTCAACGCAAAACTTTTTGTAAAATTTCCCATTATTGTTGCGTCGCTATCAAACTGGTGACCGTAGCTAAGCCAGGTATTTCAATGGCTTGCACATGCTCAGATGTAGGGGGGATTTCTCGAATCCCCCCTACTATATATAAATGAGAAAAAGGGAGGAGGAACTATATTTATTCAACCCAGATGATTGCGCCCGCCCCCTGGGTCAAACCGCCGCAAATTGCGCAAGTGGCATAACCGCCGCCGTTTTCTTTGAGATTATAGGCAGCCGTCATCATAATGCGAGCACCACTTGAAGTGTTGGGATGTCCAACTGCAATGGCGCTGCCGTTAACATTCAATATATTCTTTAATGCCTGGTACTTGCTGTTATCATTGTCGAGTATCGGCTTAGATGAAACTTCTTTAACCATTGCCTCATAATCGCTCTTAAGGAAGCGGTCATTGGAGAGGAGCTTCAATGCTACCAGGGGTACGCAGGCGAAAGCTTCGTTAATTTCAATGAATTTCATATCATCAATGGTCAATTTGGAGTCATCCAGGCATTTCTTGATAGCGAATGCTGGTGATACAGGCATGATTCTGGGTTGGAGCGCAATAGCGGATACCGATACTACTGTATATAAGGGTTCATATCCTAATTTTTCCGCATTTTCACGAGTAGTGATAATCTGTGCTGTAGCTCCGTCATTCATTCCCGGTGCATTGCCTGCAGTACATGTGGGATTACCGAATATAGGTTTTAATTTGGTAAGATCCGCCATGCTTATCTCAGCTCTATACTGCTCGTCTTTGTCCAGGATTTTGCTGGAAATTACATTCCCTTTTTTATCTTTCTTGGTCAATTCCAGCGGAGTCATTTCGTTTTTAAAGAATCCCCGCTCCCAGGCTTGGCCGTATTTCTGATGGCTGGCAAAGGCCAATTCATCCTGCTCTTCTCTGGATACGCCGTATTCGATAGCAACGTCACCGGAATCCACGGCCACGGGTGCGTAATCTTTATATCCCAGCGGTATAATAGGATCTTCAACCTGGAATGAACTATGCTTCTTCCCTTCCCATCTCAAATTGCGAAGCAGGAACGGAACGGTGCTGAAACTGGTTGCTCCTCCGGTCATAACTACTTTGGCCTCTCCCAGCTTGATGCTGCGGCTGCCGTATTTAACCGTAGTCATCCCGGTTGTGCAAGCCTGATCATAATACAAGGACGGTACTTCAGGAGGAATACCGGCTTTCAACATGCTCTGGCGGGCAACAACCGGAGTATAGGGATCCTTACAGTTTGTGGTATCGCCGCATCCCCACCATACTTCGTCAATAACTTCAGGAGCCATACCGATCTTTTCCAGAACATTTCTCATCGCAATGGCACCCAGATCATAAATATCGATATCTCTCATTGATCCGCCAAATTTACCGAAAGGAGTTCTTGCAGCACTTATAACTA
>DATMYB010000572.1:0-6177 GCA_035561215.1 Syntrophomonas sp.
ATTTAAAACTGTCGATAAGAAACGCACTGGCGATGAAGGGTATGCCCAGTCCCAGCGAAAAACATAAAAGCAACATAATACCCTTCAAACTTTCCCCGCTGGTGGCGGCCAGCATCAGCGCTGATCCCAAAAATGCTCCTACGCAAGGAGTCCAACTGATGGAAAAGACCATGCCGAAGATCAGTGCCGAGATAAACTCCAGGTGCAGAACATTCATTTGAACATAATGAGAAGCATTCAGAAATGGGATATTGATTATCCCTAAAAAGGTAAGACCGAACAGGATAACAATAATACCGGCAACGATATTTACAACCGCGGTGTATTCCTGCAAAAACCCGCCAATCGCACCGGCAAACGCTCCCATGAGCGTAAATACCAGCGTAAAGCCCAGCACGAACCCCGCGGCATTAATCAAAGTAGCGGGATTAGCTTCGCTATCTTTTTGGGCTGCAAAATATGAAATATATATAGGCAACATCGGCAACAGACAAGGGGAAATAAATGTTATGACCCCCTCTAAAAATGTAACAAAGTAATCCATTGCGTAACGCCTTTCAAATAATTCAATTTTATCATGCCTGACCATAGCTGAAGATTTTTACATTGGCATGCCCCTATGTTATTCTTAATAATAAGGCTTTTTCGTTTATTTGCATATGATGATCTATTCTTCAATAAATGTAAGAGCAGAGGTAATTTATATGACTCAATCAAGAAAAAACGAAGCGAAATCCACAACTGACCAAACTTACGGACTGAATTTAGACGAATTAAATCTGCTGATAGATTCAGTTTATAACGGCATCGTCAGCATTGACGAGAATCGAATCGTCAGGATTGTTAACAAGTCAGCTGAACAGATATTTGAGATCGATCGTAACGACATGATCGGGAAGCCTTATGAAGAAGTATTCCCGGATGGGCCTTTGGCTGAAATTTTACACTCCGGCTCGGTCGAAAATAACCGCAAACTTGAATATAAAGGCAAGACTTTGCTGTCCAACCGGACTCCCATTATCGACAAGAAAAAAAGGATAAAAGGCGCGGTGGGAGTTGTTCAGGATATATCCGATCTTGAAAGCATGAACCGGATTTTGAACGACGCCCTGCAGACCAATGAACAATTAAACACGATCTTGACGAAATCCCTGGACAGTCTTTTTATTACCGACGCCGAAGGCAGGATATTGAGTATAAACGAAGCTTACACCCGTATCACGGGACTAAAGGCGGAAGACATTTTAGGCAAGACTTTATATGAATTGGTAGAAAAAGGGCTTTACAAAAGAGCCGCCGCTCTGATGGTGATCGAAACGCATCAATCGGTGAGCTATACGGAAAAAACCAAAACCGGACGCACCGCTGTATTTGTCGGCACGCCGATTTTCAACAAGGAAGGCGATCTGGTCAATGTTCTGGTTAATATCCACGATATTACCGAACTGGAGTCGGTCTCCAACGAACTGGCGGATACCAAAGCGCTTAAGGAAGAATTGGACGCGGTGATCCAGGCCTCCTTTGACGGAATTGTGGTAACCGACGGTAATGGCAATGTCATCAGTATCAACGACTCCTATCAGCGTATCACCGGGCTGAAGCGGGAAGATTTAGTGGGGCGCAGCGTATACGAGCTGACACAGGCGGGTGTGTATGATCAATCGGATGTGGTTATGGTAATCGAGAGCAAAAAATCAGTTACCTTTACACAAAAGCTGGCCAGCGGAAAATCCATCCTGGTAACCGGCAATCCTATTTTTAACGAGAATGATGAACTGGTTCGCGTCATCACCAACGCCCGGGATCTAACCGAATTGGACCGGCTGCGGCAGGAGGTGGAACACGCCAATAACCTGCGCCGGCATTATGAGAATGAGCTGAATAAAATTCGAATGAAAGATTCGTTTATAGCCCAAGCCTCTTCCTCAAAGCAATTGCAGGAATTAGTCGCCCGGGTCAGCAAAGTGGACTCCACGATCTTAATTCAGGGTGAATCGGGGGTGGGCAAAGAAATTGTCGCCCGTGAACTGCATTTTCAAAGCCCGCGCCGGGACAAACCCTATGTCAAAATAAACTGCGCGGCTATCCCTGAGAGTTTACTGGAATCGGAGCTTTTCGGTTATGCAAAAGGCGCCTTCACCGGAGCTCTTAGAGAAGGTAAAATGGGAATTTTTGAGTTGGCCAACCACGGCTCCTTGTTTTTGGACGAAGTCGGCGACATTCCTCCGCACCTGCAGGTCAAATTATTGCGGGTTTTGCAGGAAAGCGAAGTGACTCGGGTGGGCGGCAACGCTCCCATCAAAATCGATGTCAGAGTTATCGCCGCCACCAACCGCAACCTGCGGGAAATGATTAAAACCAAGCAATTCAGAGAAGATCTTTATTATCGTTTAAATGTGGTTCCCATATTGGTTCCGCCGCTGCGGGAAAGAAAGGAAGAAATCGAGCCTTTGATCCTGCATTTCCTGGGTTTATTTAATAAAAAATACAGTCTTAACAAGGCCATCGATCCGGGATTGATAAAAGCCCTGGAGGATTATGAGTGGCCCGGCAACATCAGAGAATTGAAAAATGTGATCGAACGTGCGGTGGTAACCAGCCAGGAGCAAATCATCCAGGAGATCAATTTTCCCGGCTCCGAGGAGCATCTGTTCAGTAGCACCGCGGACGAGCTGCCTTCTATTTCCTTAAAAGATCAGTTGGAAGCCTATGAAAAAGAACTCATCCGAAAATATATAGATAAATACGGCAGCAGCCGCAAAGCCGCCTCCGTATTAGGCACCAGTCAGACTACCATCTGGCGCAAGGCAAATCAATACGGCTTGCAATTGCACGACAAATAAATTCCCCGCAAAAAAGAGACTTTACAGTCTCTTTTTTGCGGGGAATTTATTTTAAGGGAAGGGGTTTTTAGTCTTCCCAGATGGCGAAAGCTCTTATGGGGCTGCCGGTAAGTCCCTCGAATTTTAGCGGGAACATGGCATAATAAAAGTCGCTGTGTCTGGGAATTTTGGTAATATTGATCAGGCTCTCGGTATGGATTACTTCCCTTTCCGCATGGACGGTGTGATTGGGATAATCGAGATCCGCCGGTGTATCCAGACTGGGCGAATCAGTGCCGATGTTCAGCAATCCCTGGTCCAACAGCCAAGTGGTCGCTTCCTTGTCCAGACCGGGATAATAGCTCAGATAGCGGAACGGGTCCGAATCGCTGTAAGGTTCGTTACCGGTCCAATACAGCAGGCTCATGCCTGGTTTCAGCGTTACCTGGGCTTCATCAAGCCCGCGTTTGACCGCATCCAGAGTTATATGGACCCGTCCCTGCACAAAGGACAGATCGATCCAAGCGGCGGGCGTAATTAATTCCCGCAGGGTTATTTTATCCACCGACAAATGAGACTTGTTGGGATCGAAATGATAGACTGCATCCACATGAGTGGAGGTGTGGTCACAGGTAATAATCCCTTTAACTCCGAAACCGTAAGGATAATGGCTGCTCTCGCCCAGACTGAATTTAGTCTCTTCATGGGTTTTATGCCACCAAAAGTTGGTTTTCATGTGACCTGGATATACCGGCACATCAGGCCCCACTTTTTTGCCTAAATCCAAGAAGTTCAGTTTTTTGCCCATAAATTCAATAACATCAATTTTTACAGCTTCATCAGACATGAATATTCCTCCCGTCTTAAAAATTTAATAATAATCAATTCGTTTACATTAAGCTGTTTTAAGTTTCTTGGATCTTTCCGCTTCAAGTTCCCCATCGATATCTTCCATGGTTTTGCCTTTCGTCTCACGAGCATAGAAAAATAGTACTGCCTGGATAATAAACAACACCGCCAGGAAAATGTAAACCGGGGTAATAGCATCGGTAGTAGCTTTGGGGCTGACAAGGTTGGATGAACCTGCAAAAAACGCAACTATCACGGGGCCGATAAGTTTGCCGATACCACCCATGCCATAGGCTGATCCCATGCCGGTCGCCCGCAGATTGGATGGCCAAACTTCGGAGCCATAAGGTCCTACCAGAGCGTAGCCGCCATCAGCAAAGAAGTAAATACCAATCATACATAGCCAAAATACGGAGGTCCCACCGATGAAGCTACCGGTATTAAAGAGGGCAAATACTAACATCAGGGCTGCGCCAACCCCCAGAATCATGCCAGTGGCCCGGCGACCAATGTGATCAGACATGAAAGACCAGAACCATCTGCCGATGAAACCACCTAGAGTAACAACGATAAAGAGCTTGGCTGCTTCCGCAGGCGTCTTGCCGATTACCAGAGCCAACAAAGCCGGTCCCCACATGGTAAATAAAGAGTAGCCAGTCTGCTGACAAATATTGGCTCCCCAAGTAGTGATAACGCTGCGGGGATATTGGAACAGTTCGCTGAACTTGACGCGTGGCTGGGCAGGCAGGTCATCGACCCATTCTTCGTTCTGCCGTTTGGTGTCGCGGAAGTCATGGTGCTGCTCAGTGACCCAATCCACAGCAGCAGAAGCCTCGTCATACTTTTTGTTGCGGATCAGCCAACGGGGAGATTCCGGCACCCAAATCCGAATGATGAGAGCCAGGAGAACAGGAATCAGTCCCACCAGGAAAAGGCCTCTCCAGCCTATAAACGGGGTCAAATAGGCTGCACTGGTGCTGGCCAGCAAGGTCCCGATCGGAATAAAGGCGGTTACGATCCCACTTACACGACCACGATACTTGGCGGGTGCAAATTCCTGAACCAGGGGCAGGTCAACACAATACAGTCCGCCCAAAGCCAAACCGACGAAGAAGCGAAGGATAACCAGATATATCCAGTTGCCTTCCGGGGTAAAAAACATGAGTCCCGTCATTACCCCACTAAATATGATGGTAAACATAAAAATTGGTCGGCGTCCTATTCTATCAGCTATATTGCCAAACAAAATCGCCCCGATAATGGCTCCAAACCCGGCAGCCAGCAAAATACTGGCAGAAGCGGTATAAGTAAGCCCCCAGGGAACAGCGATAAAAGCAATAACAAAGCTGATAAGGGCCAAATCGAAGAACTCCAGCATGTCTCCCAGGACAGCAGCACTAATAACCCTAACATGATTTCCGGTTAAACGTGATTCATCGAGTGTAGTAATCAATTCCGATGTAAGTCTTGACATAATTTACCTCCTTACTGTATTAAAGACCGTCTATCGTTTGTAGTCTTTTGGTTTGATAATTACTAGGTCGATAATCATTACCAGGCTGTCCAGCCTCCGTCGACCATTAAAATTGAACCCGTTACAAAATCCGCGGCGCTGGAGGACAAATACAATACAGCACCGACTACATCGTCGACTTCCCCGATACGATGGAATAGAATTCTTTGTTCGACATCCGCTTTAAATTCCTCATCTTTAAACATCGGTACGCCCCAGGGAGTATTGATAAAAGTGGGAGCAACCGTATTGACCGTAATGTTATACTGGGCCCACTCGCCCGCCAAGACTTTTGAAAATTGCGCCACAGCTCCCTTGCTGGCGCAATAAGCCGAACGTTTCACATATCCGACCACGGACATGGCCGATCCCATGTTAATGATTTTTCCTTTTTTTTGTTGGATCATCACTTTGCCCACCGCCTGGCTGCAGAAAAAAGCTCCCTTGGCGTTGACGTTCATAATTCTGTCCCAGGCTTCTTCAGTAACTTCTTCCCCTCGTTGCTGAATATTCAGCCCGGCAATATTGACGGCAATATCAATTCTGCCGAAATGATCCGCAACGGCCGCATAAGTATCATTGATTGCGGCAACTTTGCTTACGTCGCAAACCCGTACAAAAGCTTTCCTTCCCACATCCGTGATCAGCTTTCCGGTTTCATTCAGTGTGTCCGAAGCAATATCAAGAATTGCAACATCCGCACCGCTCTTGGCCAGAGCGATGGCGCTGGCTCTGCCAATGCCGCTGCCCGCTCCTGTCACGACTGCAACTTTCCCCTTCAGATCTACAGATAAATCAGACAGTTTATTCACCTCCAAACCAGTACTTACACAATAATTGACCAGGCATAGGCCAAAGATAGTAAAATATCTACTTTATGTTCCCCCTTCTGTTCATTATTTATTTATTATTATGGTCAATTAGATGTGTATGTGAAATATATAGCAAAACATATAATTATATAAAGCAAGATTTATGCCATCATAAGCACAT